>JBGPQZ010000063.1:0-13031 GCA_041489335.1 Methylomirabilia bacterium | reverse complement strand
GGACGCTGATGGAACTGCCCATGGCGGCGGTCATCGCCGTGCTCTTTGCCACCGGCACGTACATGATCCTCCGGCCGAACCTGATCCGGTTGGTGATGGGTTTCGGTCTCTACAACAACGCCACCAACCTCTTGCTGATCACCGTGGGTGGGTACACCCGCAGCAGCGGGGCCCCCTTCGCGGGCGTGGACCCCCGGACGGCGCAGGGGCTGATGGACCCTCTCCCACCGGACATCATCCTGACCGCCATCGTCATCAGCTTCGCGGTGAGTGCCCTCATGCTGACGATCTGTTACCGGGTGTATCAGGACCACGGCACGGACGACCCCGAGGGGCTGCCGGTGGACGATGACTTCGCCCAGACGGCCGAGCGGGAGGCGCGGTGATGACCACGCTGATCCTGCCCCTCCTGGTGCCGTTCTTCACGGCCCTCCTGCTGGCGCTGCTCAACGGTCACGACCGCCTGGAGAAGGGGCTGGCCGTGCTCTCCAGCCTGGGGCTCAGCCTCTGGGTCTTCTGGCTCCTGTTCTACGTGGATGCCCACGGGGTGCAGGTCGTTGTGATCGGGGGCTGGGCGGCCCCCTGGGGGATCGCCTTCGTGGCCGACCGGCTCGCCTGCATCATGCTCTGTCTGTCCATGGGCCTGGGGACGCTGGTCCAGATCTACTCGTTCTGGACCGTGACGGAGCAGCAGCAGCGCTACTTCTTCTACCCGCTGATGCAGGCCATGCTGCTGGGGGTCAACTGGTCGTTCATTACCGGCGACGTGTTCAATCTCTTCGTGGCCTACGAGGTCATGCTGATGGCCTCCTACGGCATGATGATGGTGGGGGCGAGCCCGCTCCAGGTGCGGCAAACCCTGAAGTATATCGCCATCAACAGCATCGGCTCCACCCTCTTCGTGGTGGGCTGCGGCGTGGTGTACGCCACCGTGGGAACACTGAACATGGCCGACCTGGCGGTGCGGACCGCCCAGATGACGGGGGAGCGGGCCGGCATGGTCACCGCCGCCTCGATGCTGCTGCTCCTGGTCTTCGCCCTCAAGGCCGCCACCTTCCCCCTCATCTACTGGCTGCCCGACTCGTATCCGGTGGTGCCCGCCGGGGTGAACGGCTACTTCGCCGGGATCCTGACCAAGGTCGGGGTCTACTCCCTGCTCCGCGTCTTCGTCCTGTGCTTCCGCCAGGAGGGGCACCAGTTCGCCCTGGACGTCCTCCTGTTCTTGTCCGGCCTCACCATGCTGCTGGGGGTCCTGGGGGCCATGTGTCGCTGGGACATCCGCCGCATCCTCTCCTGGCACATCATCAGCCAGGTAGGCTACATGGTCATGGGCATCGGTCTGGCCGGCAGCCCCGACTCCCGCGTGGTCCAGTTGGCCGTGGCGGGCACCATCTTCTACGTGGTGCACCACATCGTGGTGAAGTCCTGCCTGTTCCTGGTGGGCGGGATCGCCGAGCGGGTGAGCGGCTCCCAACAGCTCAAGCAGATGGGGGGCGTGCTCGACCTGGCGCCGGGCGTGGCGGGGTTCTTCATCGTGGCGGCCCTGTCGCTGGCCGGCATGCCACCCTTCTCGGGGTTCCTGAGCAAATTCGTGCTGGCCCAGGCGGGCCTGGCGGGCGGGAATTACGTCGTCGTGAGCGTGGCGGTGATCACGAGCTTTTTCACGCTCTACTCGATGAGCAAGATCTGGTCGTACGCCTTCTGGCGGGAGAAGGTCCGGGAGTCGGCGGCGCAGAGTTATCGGGGGATGATGGCGCCCACGGCGGTGCTGGCGGCCTTCACCATCCTGATGGGCCTGTGGGCGCAGCCGTTCCTCGACCTGGCCAGCCGGGCCGCGGAGACGCTGACCAAGCCCGACGAGTACGTCCGGGTCGTCCTGGACGCCAAGCAGCTGCGCAACGCGGGCGCACCCCAGACCGCAGCCGCCGTGATCGCCCGCGCCGAGGAGGGACGCTGATGCTGCGCCGAGTCGCCTTCGCCGTCATCTACTTCTTCAGATTCATCAAGGAGCTGACCCTGGCCAACTACCAGGTGGCCAAACTGGTGCTGTCCCCCTCGGCGAAGCTCAAGCCGGGGTTCATCGCCGTGCCGCTCAGCGCACGGACGGACTTCGAGATCACCAGCTTTGCCAACTCCATCACGCTGACCCCGGGCACGATCTCGGTGCACGTTCCCGACGACCGGAGCGTCATCGTGATGCACGCCATCGACGTGGGCGATGACCTGGACGCCTTGCGGCAGGGCACCAAGGACGCCCTGGAGGCGCCCATTCTGCGCTTCACGCGCTAGGACAGATGCCATGAGCCCATTTTTCGCTGCCGTCTTGAAGCTGTGTCTCGCCGGGGTGCTCCTGAGCGGCCTCCTGTGCCTCTACCGGATGATCATCGGACCCAAGGCCGCCGACCGCGCCGTGGCCTTCGACGCCCTGGCCGCGGTCTTCATCGGCGTCATCTGCGTCCTCTGCATCCAGTGGGACTCGGTCCTCTACTTCGACGCGGTCTGGATCCTGATGCTGGTGGGATTCCTGGGATCGGCGTCCATCGCCAAGTACCTGGAGAAGGGGAGGATCTTCTGATGCCGTCGCCCAGCGAACTCCTGGTCGCCGCGCTGCTCTTGACGGGCACGTTTCTGATCGTCCTCACGGGCATCGGCCTGGTGCGCTTCCCGGATGTCTTCTGCCGGATGCACGCGGCCGGCAAGGCGGGCACCCTCGGGGTGGTCCTGATCGTTTTGGGGGCGGTCGTCCAGTTCGCGGGCACCGACCAGGACATCTGGCTGCGCGGCCTCCTGGCCGTCTTCTTCCAGTTCCTCACCGCGCCGGCGGCCACGCACCTCCTGGCCCGGGCGAGCTACCTCTGCGACTACCCACTCTCCGAGCGGACCGCGGTGGACGAGCTCCGCGGCTACCTGCCCTCCCGCCCCGACCAGGTCTTCAACCAGGAATAACTCCAAACATTTCACCGCAAAGCTCGCAAAGACCGCATGTGACTGGGGTCAGGCCTTGATATTTTGCTTTCCGGCGAAAAGCAAAATATCAAGGCCTGACCCCGTGCTATTAGCGTCGACGGGTCGGTGTCTTTCGTCGGGTTCAGAGGGCGCGGAGGACGCGGGTAAGGATGGCGATGGCCTGCTCGTACTCGCGGAGCTCCAGGTGCTCGTGCGGAGTGTGGTCCAGGCGGGAATCGCCCGGCCCGTAGGCCAGGATGGGGCAGCCCCAGGCGGGGCCAACCACGTTCATGTCCGAGGTGCCGCTCTTCAGCTTGAAGCTCGGCTCGAGCCCCTCGACACGGATGGCAGCAAAGAAGGCTCGGGTGAGCGGCGTGTTCTTCTCGCCCCGGTAGGGCGGGTCGGCGCCCCAGAAGCGGAGCGACGCGGGTGCGGTTCGCAACCCTTCCACGTGCTGCTGGACCGCCTCCGGTGAGAGGGCGGGAGGGATGCGGATGGAGACCTTGAGCTGGATGGATTCCGTGAGGCCGTCACTGCCGCTCCGGATCTCGCGCAGCGCGGGGTCCAGACAGTCGAACATCTTCTTCCCGACGTTGTGCTCGTCCGCCCAGCGCCGGATGCGGTTCCAGAACTCCACCGCCTCCTCCAGGACCCCCTTCCCGGGGGCGGCGGAGTGGCTCACGCCCGTCGTGGCCTCGTAGGCGAGGACGATGCGTCCCTTGTACCCCAGCGTGACGGCCCGCGTCCCGCTCGGCTCGCCGATGATGCAGTAACGAGGCGTCCGCGTCCGGCCGAGGTGGCGCGCACCCTTGGAGCTGGCGGCCTCCTCCTCCGTGGCGCCCGCCACCACGATTCGCTTGCCGGGCAGCGGCCCCACCTCCGCCGCAGCCATGATGAAGGCCGCCAGCGATCCCTTGGCGTCCACGCTCCCCCGGCCGAAGAGTTTCCCGTCCTCGATCCGCACCGCGACCTGGCCCGGCACGGTGTCCATATGGCCCAGGAGGACGATCTCCATCGGCCCCGCGCCGAGGACGCCGACGGCGTTGCCGGCCTCATCCACGCGGGCCGCGA
Organism: Methylomirabilia bacterium; assembly: GCA_041489335.1. Classification (GTDB taxonomy): domain Bacteria; phylum Methylomirabilota; class Methylomirabilia; order Methylomirabilales; family 2-02-FULL-66-22; genus 2-02-FULL-66-22. The sequence continues at coordinate 9,014 of JBGPQZ010000063.1, read as the reverse complement.
ATCCGAGGGAGCCCATGGTCTCGGCGAGGAACGCCGCCAGGGCGGACTCCTCCCCGGACAGGGACGGAATCTCGACCATCCGGCGGAGCAGCGTGACCGCGTCCATCAGTCCTGGCCGTTCCGCTGGGCCGCGGCCAGCACCTTGGCCAGGGCGGTCACGACCTTGTCGATGTCCTCGCGTGTGATGACGAGCGGGGGCAGGAACCGCAGGACCGTCGTCCCGGCCAGGAGGGCGAGCACCCCCTCCTGCATCAGCGCCTGGGCCAGCGGGCCCGCCTTCTCCTTCAGCTCGATGCCGACCATGAGGCCGAGGCCGCGGATCTCGCGGATCCGGGGGCTCTGGATCTGTCTGAGCCGCTCCAGGAAGTAGGCGCCCGTCTCGGCGGCGCGCTTGGGGAGGTCCTGGCCCACCAGGGTGTCGATGGCGGCCGCGGCGGCGGCGCAGGCCAGGGGATTCCCGCCGAAGGTCGAGGTGTGGGACTGCTTCTCGATCTCGCCGACCCGGCGGTCGATCCCGATCGCGCCCATGGGGATCCCGCCGGCGATCCCCTTGGCCATGGTCAGGATGTCCGGCAGGACGCCGAAGTGCTCGCAGGCGAACATCCGGCCCGTGCGGCCGAAGCCCGTCTGGATCTCGTCGATGATGAGGAGGGCGCCCCGCTCGTCGCAGGATCTGCGGACCGCCTGGAGGAACTCGGCCGAGGCCGGCCGGACGCCGCCCTCGCCCTGGATCGGCTCCAGGATCACCGCCGCGGTCTCCGCGTCGATGGCGGTCGTGAACTCGGGGATGTTGTTGTAGGGGACGTGGGTGAAGTCGGGCACCAGCGGGGCGAAGGGCTCCCGGTACTTCCGCTCCCAGGTGGCGCTGAGCGACCCCAGGGTCTTGCCGTGGTAGCCGCGCATGGCGGCCACCACGCGCTTCCGGCCGGTGGCCATGCGGGCGAACTTGATGGCGCCTTCCACTGCCTCCGTGCCGGAATTGCAGAGAAAGAAGCGGTTGATGCCCTCCGGCGTGATCCGGTCCAGCCGCTCCAGACACCGCGAGCGGGCATCGTTGTAGAAGAGCTCGTTGCAGGTGATGAGGCGCGCCGCCTGCTCCCGGATGGCGGCGACCACGGCCGGATGGCAGTGGCCGACGTTGGCCACGCCCACGCCGGCCACGCAGTCCACGTACTCGCGGCCGTCCTCGTCCCAGACGTGCGCCCCCTGGCCCCGCACCAGGACCAGGTCCCGCTTCTGATAGACGCCCACCGAGTAGTGGTCCTCGATCTGTCTGTGATCCGTCATCATTCCCGCTCCGTGATCACCATCTCGATGGGCCGCCCGGTAGTCGACGGGCTTGACGCGTCGAACGGACGCCCGGACCCGCGGCCCCGCCTCGAGGTGCGTGCTTACTCGATCACCGTCCCTTGGCCCGCCAGCGCCGCCGTGACCGGGTGCTCGACGTTCGCACTGGCCAGGACGACCCGCCTGACGCCCGCCGCGAGGGCGATCTGGGCGGCCATGAGCTTCCGCTTCATCCGCCCCTGGGCCACGGGCAGGTACTCCTCGATGGTCTTCGCCGGAATGCGCGCCACCAGCGACGCCGGGTCCTGGACGTCTCGGAGCAGGCCCGGCACGTTCGACAACATGACGAAGGCTTCCGCCTGGAAGGCCGCGGCCAACATGGCAGCGGCGGTATCGCCGTCCACGTTGACCGCCTCCCCCTCGTAGCTCACCGCCGGCGGACAGAGGACCGGTAGGAATCCGTGGTCGAGGAGGAGGGTGAGCAGGGCGGTGTTCACCCGCTCGACCTTCCCCGTGTAGTCACCGCGCAGGACCTTGCGCTTGCCCCCCTCCAGGATGGTGATGGCCTCCTTGCGCTTCCCCTCGAAGATGCGCCCGTCCAGGCCGGAGAGGCCGACGGCGTTCACCCCGCGCTTCTGGAAGGCCTCCACGATGGCCTTGTTCCCCTTGCCGCAGTATGCCATCTCGAAGATCTCCAGGGTCTCACGGTCCGTGTAGCGGCTCTCGATGCCGGAGACCGAGGTCACGAAGCGCGGCGGCTTGCCCAGCCGCTCCGCCAGGGCGTTGGTCTCGCCCGAGGCCCCGTGCACCAGGAGGAGCCTCCGCCCCTTCTCGCGGAGCCCCGCGAGGTCCGCCACGGTTGGCTCGATGGCTATTCCCGATCCCCCACCGATCTTGACGACCAGCATGTCTGTACGCCTCACGAATGGTCGGCACAGCCCTTGTCCCCTCGCGCGCGACCGATTATACCGGGTGCAGTCCGGGGAACTCCAGGCCGGTCGTCTCCGGCAGGCCGCAGGCGATGTTCATGGCCTGGACGCCGTTGCCCGCCGCCCCCTTCACCAGGTTGTCCAGGGCCGACATCACGACCAGGCGGTTGCCCCGCGGGTCCTTCTCGAAGCCGACGTCGCAGAAGTTCGTCCCCGCCAGGATCTTCGGCTCCGGATACCGGTAGATGCCCTGGCGCTCCTTCACGATCCGCACGAAGGGCTCGCTGCCGTACTCGGCCCGATAAACCTTCCAGACGTCCTTCTCCTCCAGCCCCTCCTTGAGGAACACGTGCGCGGTGGCCAGGACCCCGCGGACCGCCTCGATGGCGGTGGCGCTGAAGTGCACCTGGATCGGCTGGCCGAAGGCAAGCTCCTGGATGATCTCGGCGGTGTGCCGGTGGCCGGTGGCCTGGAAGGAGCGCATGGACCCGCTCCGTTCCGGGTGATGCGTCGAGAGGCTGGGCGTGTCGCCCGCGGCGGAGGAGCCGACCTTGGCCTCGATGAAGACCTCGCGGCGCGCCAGGACATCGTGCTTGAAGAGCGGCATCAGCCCCAGGATCGAGGCCGTCGCGAGGCACCCGGCGCCGGTGAGGAGCCGCGCCTGGCCGATTGCCTTCCGGTGCAGTTCCGGGATCCCGTAGACGAACTGCGCGAGGTACTGCGGCGCCTCGTGGGCGTGGCCGTACCAGGTGACGTAGTCCTCCGGATTGCGCAGGCGGAAGTCTGCGCTGAGATCGATGATCGTCCGGGCGCATCCCGCGAGCTCCCCGATCCGCCGCATGGCGCTGCCGTGCGGGAGACAGAGGAACAGCACGTCGCAGGGCTTGAGCTCGCCGAGGGGGAGGAACTTGAGCGGGCACTGCTTCCGCAGGTTCGGGTGAATCGTGTAGACGTAGTGGCCGGCGTTCGACTCGGACGTGGCCTGGACGACCTCGACCTCGGGATGGCGGAGGAGGATGCGCAGCGTCTCGCCGCCGGTGTAGCCGGACGCGCCAACGATGCCGACAGTGAGCATGGAGTGTCTCCTGCTACCGCCGCGCGACCTCCACGACGTAGTCCACGACCTTGGCGGGGATGTTCACCCCCGTGGTGTCGATGCTGTTCCGGAACTCCATGGTGTGGTTGACCTCGTTCACCTGGAGGCCGGATTGTGTCTCGAAGACGTCGATCGCGATCACGCCGCCCCCCACCGCCTTGGCGGCGCGGACGCAGAGGTCATGGAGCTCCGGCGTCACCGGGCAGTTCGTCGCCACCCCGCCCCGGGCGGTGTTGGTGATCCAGTGCGGGGAGGCCCGGTAGATGGCGCAGATGGTCTCGTCGCCCACCACGAAGGCGCGGATGTCCCGGCCCCGCTTCTCGACGTACTCCTGGATGTAGAAGATCGAGTGGTGGTAGGAGCCCAGGGTCTCCTTGTGCTCCAGGATGGCCTCGGCGGCGTCGCGGTCGTTCACCTTGGAGAGGAGCCGCCCCCAGGACCCCACCGCGGGCTTCAGCACGACGGGGTAGCCCAGCTGCTCGATGGCCTGGAGGGCGGCCTCCGCCGTGTGGGCGACGAGCACGCGCGGGGTGGGGATTCCCTCGCGGATCAGCGCCAGAGTGGTGAGCAGCTTGTCGCCGCAGGTGTGGACGACCTCGTAGGTGTTGACGGTCTTGACGCCACAGTCGTTGAAGTACTTCAGAGTGTGGAGGGTGCGGGACTGGGTGATGCAGCGCTCCAGGATGACGTCGAAGTCCCACTGTCGCCGGTGGAGATCGAGGATGATCTCCCGATCATCGAGGCGGAGGAACTCGATGCCCTGCCGGCGGAACTCGTCGAAGAGCAGCTTCTCTTCCTTGCGGATCAGCGAGCAGAGGACGCCGATCTTCATTCGCCCCAGTCCTCCTCCTCCTCGGGGGCCGGGGCCAGCTCGGGCGGCTCCAGGCTCCGCACCTCGAGGTCCAGCCCGCAATCCGGGCATTGGATGATCTCTCCGACTTCGGTCGAGGAATCGAATTGAATCTCCGCCTCGCACTCCGTGCAGATCGCCATGGTGATCACCTCCGGACAGGCGTTGACGGGGCGGGAGAATACCATGCGCTCCGGCGTCCTTCAAGCGAAAGGGCGGGCGGCGGGGAGGATTGTTTGCTCTTCAAGCCGCCCCGCCGCCCGGTGGACACCCCGGAGGGGTTGCGCCGGGCGCTATCTTGCAGATTTCACCTGAGCTCTTGGCTCGTGTCCTCATCCGCGTCAATCTGCGTACTCTGCGGATCCCCCTGCGGCCGGCCGGAAACGGCTCCTAAACCGGCTCCTAAACCGCTTGTCACGTCCCGGCGTGTGTGTTACGGTGAACCCCCGCGCGGCGCGACGCTGCCGGCGTGACGCAGGCGCGAACAGGAACGGGGTGGAAGTCGCATGGAGGAGCATCAGACGATCGGGGAGAGCCTGCGCCGGCGGCGGGAGGAGCGGGGGCTCTCCGTCGAGCAGGCGGCGTTTCAGAGCAAGGTCCCCCTGCGGCTGCTGCAGGCCCTGGAGTCCGACGACTACCGGCTCCTCCCGGATCCCTTCTACCTGATCCGCCTGCTGTGGGATTATGCCAGCTTCCTCAAGCTGGATGCCGCCGCGCTGGAGGAGGAGTTCCAGCAGACCCTCCGCCGCCTGCCCAAGCCGACGCTGGCCATCTCTCCGGCCGGTCGCCCGGCCCCGGTGATCGCGTGGAGGCAGGTGGTCTGGACGGTGGTGGCCATCCTCGTCGTCACCCCCCTGGTGTTCATCGCCCTGTCCCTGGCCTCCAAGCGGGCGTCGGAGCGCCCGGTCCCGCCCCCGGCGGCGACGGAGACCGCCGAGGAGTCTCAACAGGTGAACGACGAGGGGCAGACCCTGGCGGACCGGATGCTGGGCGAGTCGGCCGCGAACGGGACCGCGACGGAGTCGGCGGAGGGAGAATCGGAGCCGGGTTCTCCGGGACCCGCTCCGCGGGCACCGGTGATGCCGGCGCGCGAGGGGCCGTGGGCGGCCGGCGGCGGGGTCACGGAGCAGACTCCGCGGCGCTATCTCCTGGTGGTGCGGGCCAAGCAGCTCACCTGGATGTCGGTGCGCGCCGACGGGAGGGATCCCCGCCGGGTGCTCCTCAAGCCCGACGAGGGGGCGCGGTTCTCGGCGGACGACCGCTTCGTGATGACCGTGGGGAACGCGGGCGGCATCACGCTCTGGCTGAATGGAAGCCCCTTGCCCCCGCTGGGGAAATCCGGCGAGGTGATCCGCGACCTGGTCCTTCCCCCGGCGCAACGCGGCGGCGCGGGACCAGTCACACCACCATGACGGCACGATCGCCGCGAAGAACTGGTGATCTTTCCGGCACCGGATACCGCGAAGCGGTCTGTTCCAGGTCGAGTAACTCGTGGGGACACTGTTCGCGACGGCATCGGGAACAGGAGACGAAGTCGGGGCGTCGCGCCGCTGGTGGCGCGGCTCGCGACCGGCGATCCTGGGCCTCTTGATCCTCGGGGTGAGCGTCGGGCACTACCTCGTGTCCGTCGAGCGGCAGGCCCCCCATGACCTGATCATCCATCTCTACTACGTGCCCATCACCCTGGGCGGCATCTGGTTCGGTGTCGCGGGCGGGCTGGGCACGGCGGTCCTGGTGACCGCCTTCTACGTCCCCCACATTTTCCCGGCGGATCACGGAGACCTCACCTTCGCCTACCTCCTGGAAATTCCGGTCTTCCTGGGCGTGGGCCTCCTCACCGGCCTCATCATGAAACGGCAGACTCACTACCGGCGCGGCCTGGAGGTCCAGGCCGAGAGCCTGGCGCGGTCGCACCAGGAGCTCAAGGAGCAGACCCGGCTGCTGCTGGAGAAGGAGGCTCAGCTCCGCCGCGCGGACCGGCTGTCGGCCCTGGGGCAGCTCTCCGCCGGGCTGGCCCACGAGATCCGAAATCCCCTGGGCGCCATCAAGGGGGCCGTGGAGATCCTGGAAGAGGACTACCCGGCCGGACACCCCAAGGCCGAATTCTACGCCATCATCCTGAAAGAGGTGCAGCGGCTGAACGCGGTCGTGACGAACTTCCTGGACTTCGCACGCCCGGTGAGCCTGCGCTTCGCGCCGGTCGAGGTGCGCGAGGTCCTGACCAGCCTGGAGGGACTGATCTCCGGCCAGGCGCGCGCCCACCAGGTGCAGATCTTCACCAGCTTCCACGCCGGCCCGGCCCGGGTCATGGCGGATGAGGCGCTCCTCAAGCAGGCCTTCCTGAACATCGCGCTGAACGCCCTGGAGGCCATGCCCGAGGGCGGAGACCTCGCCATGTCGACCCGCCTGGCCGACCCGGCGGGGGGCGGGGATCTCCCGTCCGGGACCCGGGCCGAGCGGCTGGAGGTCGTCTTCGACGACACCGGCCACGGGATTCCGGAGGAGCACGTCGGCCGGATCTTCGATCCCTTCTTCACGACCAAGAAGGTGGGAACCGGCCTGGGGCTGGCGATCACGTACCGGATCATCGAGAACCACCGGGGCGTCATCCGGGTCGTCAGTCAACCGGGGAAGGGAACCACCGTGGTGGTCGCCCTGCCCCTGGAAGGGGCCGCGGAACGATGAGGCGGGTCAAAATCCTGGTGATCGACGACGACGAAAGCCTGCGGCGCGTCCTGGAGTACAACCTGGCCCAGGAAGGCTATGCCGTGCTCACGGCGGCGAGCGGGGAGCAGGGCCTGGAGCTGCTCCGGAAGGAAGGCGCGGACCTGGTGGTGACCGACGTGCGGATGGCGGGCATGGACGGCATGCGGGTGATGGAGGAGGTGCGCAAGCACGATTCCGACATCCAGGTCATCATCCTCACCGCCTTCGGGACCATCGAGATGGCGGTGGAGGCCATGCGGGCGGGCGCCTTCCACTACATCAGCAAGCCCTTCAACCGGGACGAGCTGAAGCTGACCATCCGCAAGGCCCTGGAGCTCAAGGAGCTCAGGCACGAGACCCTGTCCTTGCGCCAGGCGCTGAAGCGAGAGACGGAGCTTCAGGACATCATCGCCGAGAGTCCGCGGATGCAGGAGGTCGTCGAGATCATCCGGCGCGTGGCCCCCACCGAGACCACGGTCCTGATCCAGGGGGAGAGCGGGACCGGGAAGGAGCGGGTGGCTAAGACCCTCCACAGCCTCTCCCGCCGCGCGCGCGGCCCCTTCGTGGCGGTCAACTGCGCCGCCATCCCGGAGACCCTCCTGGAGAGCGAGCTGTTCGGCCACGTCAAGGGGGCCTTCACCGGCGCCATCCGCGATCGGATCGGCAAGTTCGAGGCGGCCGAGGGCGGGACCATCTTCCTCGACGAGATCGGGGAGATGCGGCCCGAACTCCAGGTGAAGATCCTGCGCTGCCTCGAGGAGCGGAGCTTCGACCGGGTGGGGGACGCCAGGCCGATCCACGTGGACGTGCGCCTACTGGCGGCCACCAACAAGGACCTCGGCAAGGCCATCCAGGCAGGCGAATTCCGCGAGGACTTGTACTACCGGCTGAACGTGGTGCCCATCCTCATCCCGCCCCTCCGGGAGCGGCACGGGGACATCCGCCCCTTCACCCAGTACTTCCTCCGAAAGCTCAAGGCCCCGCCGCGCCTGACCATCGACCCCGACGCCTTCCGGGCGCTGGAGACGTACGAGTGGCCCGGCAACGTGCGCGAGCTGGAGAACGCCCTGGAGCGGGCCCTGATCTTCCACAAGAAGGACCTGATCACGCTGGCCGATCTGCCGGAGACGATCCGTGCCCCCAAGACCAAGGAGGCGGCAGCCCTGCCCGTGACGCTGCCCGAGGCCGGCCTGTCCCTGGAAGAGGTGGAGAAGGAGCTGATCCTGCGGGCCTTGCAGAAGCACGAGTGGAACCAGTCGCGGGCGGCGCGCTACCTGGGGATCACGCGCCACACGCTGCTCTACCGCATGGAGAAGCACGGGATCGCGCGCCCCGGGGGCCGCGCCCCCGATGACGAATCCCGTGAAACGTGAAACGTAAAACGCACATTTCTTTTGTTTGCCATGACTGACCTGACCTGGGGCATCTTCGGCGGCTTGGGCAGCGGGCTCACCTGGGCCGTCACGAGCATCATCGTGCGCTCCCTCGCCGGCGCCCTCTCGCCGGTGAGCATCACCGCGGTGCGCTCCATCATTGGGGGGACGACCCTCCTGCTCGCGGTCACGGCGGCGGGATTCGGGGGCGAGCTGCTCCGCGCGCCGCTCTGGGCGGTCCTCGCCCTCTGGGCCTCCATGCTCCTGGCCATGGGGGTCGGGGACACGCTCTTCTTCGCCAGCATGAATCACCTCGGCGTCACGCGGGCCCTGATCCTGAGCATGGCGAATCCGCTCCTCACGACGCTCATCGGGGTGGGGCTGCTCGGCGAGCAGGTGGGCCTGCCGCGCCTCGCCGGGATCCTGTCGGTGGTGGGCGGCCTCGCCTTGATCATCGCCGGCCGAGGGGAGAAGGCCTCGGAGCGCCGCGGGGTCAGCCGCCGCGGGCTACGGCTGGTGCTTGCCGCCGCGGCCGCCTGGGCCCTCTCTGCCGTGATCGTCAAGGCGCCGCTCCAGACCGTCTCGGTGCTGACCGCCACGGCGCTGCGGTTCCCGATCGCGGGCCTGGTCTTGTGGTGCACCCCCTGGACGCGCGGCACCCTCCAGGAGCTGCGCAAGTGCACGGCACGAGAGCGCGCCCTGCTGGTCACGACCAGCTTCATCGGGTGCGTGGGGTCGATGCTCTTCATCGCCAGCATCAAGTTCGGCGGCGT
>JBGPQZ010000062.1:0-13132 GCA_041489335.1 Methylomirabilia bacterium | reverse complement strand
GTGAAATAGCAGAAGAACTGCAGGGGAGCAGGGGGGTGAATGACCAATGACCAATGACCAATGACGAATGACCGATGCGGATTCGACCCCATTGGTCATTGGGATTTGGTCATTGGTCATTTCTAGTATGATCACGAGTGGCTCATGAGAAAACATGCGTGACCGCGCGGACGTCTGGACGGGTGTGACCTGGATTGCCTTCGCGCTCCTGGCGGTGCTCCTGATCCTGCCGCTGGGGCGCCTCTTGTGGGCGAGCCTCCTGGAGAAAGGCGGCGGGCTCACGCTGGCCCACTACCGGGATTTCCTGGCCTATCCGTACTATTCGCGGACCATCGGCCACAGCTTCCTGGTGAGCAGCCTGGTCACACTCGCCGCCCTGGTGGTGGCCGTGCCGGTGGCCTTCGTCCTGGCGCGGGTGCACATCCCGGGGAAGCCGGTCCTCACCACGCTGGCCATCCTTCCCCTGGTCTCGCCCCCGTTCATCGGGGCCTATTCCTGGATCCTGCTCTTCGGGCGCGCCGGGTACGTCACGACCCTCTTCCAGAAGATCGGCATCACCATCCCGACCGTCTACGGGATGCACGGGATCGTCCTGGCGCTCTCTCTCAACCTGTATCCCTTCATCCTCCTCATGGTGACGGGGGCGCTGCGCGCCCTGGACCAGTCGCTGGAAGAGGCGGCGCAGGGGCTGGGGTCGAGCCCCTGGCGGGTGTTCTGGACGGTCACGGTCCCGGTCACGCTGCCCTCGATCCTGGGTGGGGCGCTCCTGGTGTTCCTCACGGCCTTTGCCGAGTTCGGGGCGCCCATGATCATCGGCGAGGGCTACCAGGTCCTCCCCACCATCGTGTACAGCCTGTTCGTGAACGAGATGGGCGGGAACCCCGCCATGGCCAGCACGGCCGCCACCCTCCTGGTGCTCTGCACCACCGGCATCCTGCTGCTGCAGTACTGGGCCGTGGGGCGGCGACGGTACGCCATGAGCCAGTTGCACCCGATCCCACTCGTCCGCCTGCGGCCAACGCTCCAGTGGCTGTGTACGGGGTTCGTCTACCTGGTGGTGGGCCTGTCCCTGATCCCGGCCATCGTGGTGGCCGTGACCTCGTTCTTCGAGAGCCGCGGGCCGGTGCTCTATCCGAACTTCAGCCTGGGCAACTACCGGGAGGTCCTCTTCAGCGTCCCACGCGCCATCGCCAACAGCTTCGTGCTCTCCACGTGCTCCACGCTGCTGGACGTCCTTCTGGGGACGCTGATCGCTTACCTGGTGGTGCGCCGGCGGTCCGCCACCACGGCGGCGCTGGACTCCTGCGTGATGGTGCCGTACGCGATCCCGGGCACGGTCATCGGGGTGGCCTTCATCGTGGCGTTCAACAAGCCGCCCCTGGTCCTCACCGGCACGTTCCTGATCCTGCTCCTGGCCTACTTCATCCGACGCCTGCCCTACTCGGTGCGCGCGGGCTCCGCCATCCTGCACCAGATCGACCCGGCGGTGGAGGAGGCTTCCATCAGCCTGGGGGTCTCGCCGCTCAAAAGCTTCGTCAAGGTGACGGCCCGCCTCATGCTGCCGGGAATCGTCTCGGGCGGCATCCTGACCTGGGTGCAGACGATCACCGAGATCAGCGCCACCATCTTCCTCTACTTCGGGGCCTGGTCCACGATCACGGTCGTCATTTATCGGCAAGTCAGCAGCAGCAACTTCGGCAGCGCCGCCGCGGCCTCCACGCTCCTCTTGGTGGCGGTCTTCATTCCCGTCCTCCTGGTCAACTGGGTGATGGGCGAGCGTGCCGTAACCGCGGTGTAGCAGGAGACTACTGACTGCGGCGCACGCCGCCGAGGAGCCATGAGCGCGATCGTACGGGTTGAACGGCTGCACAAGCGATATGCCGAGGTGACGGCCCTGGCCGACGTGTCCCTCACCATCCAGGGCGGGGAGTTCTTCACGCTGCTCGGGCCGAGCGGGTGCGGGAAGACCACCTTGCTCCGCTGCATCGCGGGGTTCCTGCGGCCGGACGGCGGCCAGATCCTGTGCGACGGGGAGCGGCTGGACCGCCTGCCCGCCCACAAGCGCGACATCGGGATGGTGTTCCAGAACTACGCCATCTTCCCCCACCTCACGGTCTTCGAGAACGTGGCCTACGGGTTGCGCGCCCGCCGGGTTGCGCCGACGGAAATCCGGCGACGCGCGATGGAGACGCTCCGGCTCGTCCAGATGGACGGGCTGGCGGATCGGCGGCCGGACCAACTGTCCGGCGGGCAGCAGCAGCGGGTGGCGCTGGCGCGCGCCATGGCCATCCGGCCGCGTCTCCTGCTGATGGATGAGCCGCTCTCGAATCTGGACGCGAAGCTGCGCGTGGAGATGCGGACCGAGATCCGGCGGCTGCAGCGCGAACTGGGCATCACCACGATCTACGTGACGCACGACCAGGAGGAGGCGCTCGCCATCTCGGAGCGGCTGGCGGTGATGAGCGCCGGGCACGTGGAGCAGGTGGGATTCCCCTGGGACGTGTACCAGGCGCCCGAGAGCGCCTTCGTGGCCCAGTTCATCGGCACCAGCAATAGTCTTAGGGGCACGCTGGTCTCAGAGGGCGGAGAGTGGGCGAGTGTCGTGATCGGCGACTGGAGGCTGCGCGCCCGCCGGGCGGAGGGGCTGGTGGGGTCGGTGGTGGCGGTGTTCCGACCGGAGGCGCTGAGCCTCCTCGCCGATGGCCGGGAGGCGCCCGGCGCCACGCTCGGCGAGGCGGTGGTGGTGAGCCGGGAGTTCCTGGGGGCCGTCCTACGCTACCGGCTACGTCTCGCTGGCGGCGCCCTGATTCACCTCGACGAGCACAAGCCGGACGCCGCGCGGCTCCTGCCGGAGGGGGCGCGGGTCCGGTTCAGCGTGCGGCCGGAGGATGTGATGCTGTTTGCTGCGGAGGAGGGTTCATGACCAACCAGGCATTTCGGGTGAGCCGGCTGCCCCGCCGCGTCCAGGGGCCGGTGACGATGGCGATGGCGGCGGCGAGGGACGCCGGCCGCCTTCTCACGCGGCGATTCCGGACGGGGGTGTCGGTGAAGATGAAGGGGGTCGCGGACATCGTCACCGCGACCGACGTCGAGGCGCAGGACCTCGTCGTCCGGCGCCTGCGGCGCGCGTTCCCCGGCCACGGGATCCTGGCCGAGGAGGACCTGGACGCGACGCCGGGGGCGGAGTGGCGCTGGATCCTGGACCCGCTGGACGGGACCAAGAACTTCGCACGCGGCATCCCGAGTTTCTGCGTGTCCATCGCGGCCGAGTATCGGGGCCGGGTGGAGCTGGGGGTGGTGTACGACCCCATTCACGACGAGATGTTTGTGGGCGTCCGGAGGCACGGGGCCTGGTGCAACGGCCAGCCTATCCGGGTGTCGAGCGTGCGCGATCTCCGATCGGCTTTCCTGGCCACCGGCTGCCCCCATCGGGTGGGGAAGTTCGCGGAGTCGGTCGGGCTGACCTTCGGGCGGTTCTGCGCGCGGAGCATGGGGGTGCGGGACCGCGGGGCGGGCGCCCTGGATCTGTGCTACGTGGCCTGCGGCCGGTTCGACGGCTACTGGGAGATCGACCAGTCGCCATGGGACATCGCCGCCGGCGGGCTGATCGTGGAGGAGGCGGGCGGGCGGATGTCGGATTTCCGCGGCGGCCCCTTCGACATCTACGACGGCGAGACGGTCGCCAGCAACCAGCGGATTCACGACCGAATCGTCGCGGTGCTCCGCATGCCCGGCGGGATTCCTCCGCGCCACCGGTCCCCCGTGCGCCGCGGCTAGGTGAACACCGTAGACTCCACGCGGCTGCGGCAGCCCGAGGGGTAAGCCCGGAAACCATCGCCAATTTGTGGCTCCGCGAGATGCTGACGAAAGAGGGCGTCCCCCGAAAGCGTGGAGCAATCTCCCGAACTGCAGCCTAAGAGCCCATCCCAGGCGGGCCTGCGGGGAGGAAGAACAAGCTGCTCACCTATTCCCCATTTCTCCGACCCACCCCGCCATTGCTGGCACAGATTTGCTCTACTGCGAAACGGGGAAGTAGGGTACTGGTTGCTTTCGATCCCCTTGGCCCGTCTCGGGCGCCACAATCATACACTCCTGCCCGTCTTTGCGAGCTTGGCCTGCCTGTGCGTCATCGCACCTGTCTGCGTGGCGCGCCTCGCGACAGGCAGGCGCAGACAGGCGATCTTTGCGTGAAACATCCGGGTTGAATTTGTTCCGGGCATATGGTAAAGGGCAGCGACGGCTCACTTCCCAGGGCACTATTCGGTCCGGTTGGCGTTCCGCACGAATGTCCATCCGCTCGAAGGGGAGGCAATGAGATGGGTGTTACCATGCGCGGTGTCCTGTTGCGGGGTCCGCACCAGATGGCGTTGGAGGAGGTGCCGAGGCCGGTGCCGCGGGCGGACCAGGTGCTGGTGCGGGTGCGGTACAGCGCGTGCTGCACCACGGACCTCGACCTGATTGACGGGACGATGCCCGACCAGGCGAAGTATCCCCTCATCATCGGCCACGAGTGGTGCGGCGAGGTGGTGGAGGCGCCACCGGAGTACGCCCACCTCGTGGGGAAGGCCGTCGTGGCCGACAACCTGGTCACCTGCGGCGTCTGTTCCGCCTGCGTGAACGGGCGGCCCAACCTCTGTCGCCAGATGGCGGAGCTGGGCTTCAGCCTGAACGGGGCGCACGCCGAGTACCTGGTGACGCTGGCCCGAAACGTCCGGGTGCTCCCGGCCGGTCTCTCGCCCCGGGCGGCGGCGCTGACGGAGCCGGTGGGCGTGGCACTGTACGGAACCAGGCGCGCGCGGGTGGGGCTGGGGGATCGCGTCCTGGTCCTGGGGGCGGGCTCGATCGGGCTCTGCGCGCTGCAGGTGTGCCGTGCGGCGGGGGCGGCCGAGGTGTGGCAAGCGGCCCGCCGGCCCGAGCGGCTGGAAGTGGCGAAGCGGCTCGGGGCCACGCGGGTCCTGGCGCTCGGCAACACCCCGCTCCTGGAGGCCCTCGCCGCGGTGGGCTTCCAGCCCGACGTGGTGATGGAGTGCTCCGGCAGCCCCACGGCGTTTGCGCAGGCGATCAAGGCTGTCCGACCCGGCGGTCGGGTGGGCGTGCTGGGATACTACGCCGACGAGATGGCCGAGATCCGGCCCAGCGACATCATGATGCGCGACCTGGAGATCCTGGGGTCCGTGTGCCCGACGGGGGCGTGGGATGCGGCGTTGGCACTGATGGCCGACGGGCGAGTGAACACCGAGCAGCTCATCACGCACACCTTCCCGCTGGAGCGCTTTGCCGACGCCTACGAGATCGCCCGCGGGGGCAAGGACGGCGCGATCAAGGTCCTCCTGGAGGTCTAAGGCAAGAAGGACAGGCTGGATTGATCCACAGATTACACAGAGTACGCAGATTCTATCGGAAAGGGACCTCTGGGAATAATCTGTGAAATCTGCGTAATCTGCGGATCGGTTTCGGTCCGTGGAGGTGGAGATGGGGAAGACGCGAAAGCCGCGGGTGGTGGATCTGACGCGGAGGATCACGCAGGAGATGCTGAACTTTCCTGGCGAGCCACGGCCCGGGTTCATCCAGTTCGGGGGCCTGGACGATATAGGCTTCCGCTGCCGCCAAATCCTGATGCCGACCCATTTCGGGACCCACACGGACGCCTACAGCCACTTCTTGCCGGCGGGCCGTACGATTGACCGGATGACGGCGGAGCAGTACGTAGGGCCGGCGGTCGTGCTGGACGTGCGCCAGCGTCCCGAGCCGGCCAAGGTGACAGTAAGAGATCTGCAAGCGGCCTGGCCGGCGGACCTTTCGGCGTCCCGCGTCCTGCTCAACACGGGCTGGGGAGATCGGGTCAAAGGGCCCGCCTACTTCAAGGACTTCCCCGGTCTCGAGGCCGAGGCGGCACGTTGGTTGATCCGCCGCCAGATCATCCTGCTGGGTCTCGACTTGCCATCGGTGCACCCGAAGGAGTACAAGAAGGTCCATGAGTTGCTGTTTCGCGGCGAGGTAGCCGTGACCGAAGGATTGGTCAACCTCTCGCGGCTGCCGCCCGGTGAGGTCTTCTTCGTGGGGCTGCCCCTGGCGCTCCACGGGCTGGACGGTTCGCCCATCCGCGCCCTGGCGATCATCGGAGACCCGCGCGGCCTGTAATCTTTCCTTGGATTGCGACTCCAATCCCCGGGGCCGGAACGAGAATATCCACAGATTACGCAGATTACACCGATTCAGGAGAGTGAAATACAGAACGACGAGGCGAACGCTGAAGGCTAAGGGCTAGTGGTTGAAGGCTGCAGGCTTCACGGAAAGGAGAGGTGCCATGCGACGCTGGATGGTGTTCCTGACGCTGGTCGCGGCCATGGGACTGCCCGCGGCGGCAACCGCGGCGGACACGGTGAACGCGTACTCGATCTGGCCCGAGAACTGGGCCCGGCCCATGTTCCAGGAGTTCGAGAAGGCCACGGGAATCAAGGTGAACTTCGTGCGCTTCTCCTCGGGCGAGGCGCTGACCCGCGTCATCGCCGAGAAGAACAACCCGCGCGTGGACGTGCTCTTCGGCGGCCCGGTGGAGACCCACGCCGCCGGGATCAAGGAGGGGATCTTCGAGTCCTACAAGCCCCCGGTCTTCAACGCGCTGCCGGCCCGCTTCCGGCACGCGGAGGGGCAGTGGGTGGCCATCGCGGACGACCCGCTGGTGTTCATGAGCAACAGCAAGTTCCTCAAGGAGAACAACCTGAAGCCGCCGGCCTCGTGGGAGGACCTGCTCAGCCCGGCCTACAAGAACATGATCCAGATGGCCGACGCCCGCACCTCGGGCACCGCCGTGACCCGCATCTTCTCCATCCTGGAGGCGAACGGCCGGGACGAGGAGAAGGCCTTCGCTTACATGAAGAAGTTGCGGCCGAACGTCCAGCTCTACACCAAGAGCGGCGGCGGCGGGACGCTGCCCGTGGGCATGGGCCAGGCAGGGGCCGGGATCTTCTTCATCGTGGACGCCCTGGACACCAAGGCCAAGGGGTATGACGTGACCGTAAGCTTCCCCAGAGAAGGGATCGGGACGGCGGCCGAGGCCATCGCCCTCCTCAAGGGGGCCAAGAACCCCGAGCTGGGGAAGAAGCTGATCGACTGGGCGGCCTCGCCCGCCATGCAGTCGCTCTTCGCCAAGTACAAGATCAACTTCGTGCCAGCCCACCCCGAGGTGAAGGTGGAGGCCAGCCTGGCCGAGGTGCTGAAGGTGGCCAAGATCTTCCCGATCGACGACGCCTACGCCGGGGCCAACCGGAAGCGCATCGTGGAGCGCTGGGTGAACGAGGTCCTGCCCGCGCAGTAGGCCGAGCGGACCTAAACCGCAAAGCACGCAAAGAGCGCAAAGAATAGGCGGATGGTCGAGGGGCGGTGAAGTGGCGTACCTCGGGGCGGTCAGCGAAACGTCGAGTTGACCCCTCGGTGTGCCCTCCGGGGACATCGCTCTCTTTGCGTGCTCTGCGTGCTTTGCGGTGAACATTTCGCACCCCGAGGGTTCCTGCGTGAGCTATCTCGCCGATACGAAAGACAGTCTGCGCCGGATGTTCCGGGATCCGGCACTCGTGACGAGCGTCCTGGTCCTCTGGGCCCTGCTCGGCCTGTTCATCCTGTTCCCGCTGGTCCGCCTGCTCGTCCAAACGTTCACGGAAGGCGGGGCGTTCACGCTGGCGAACCTGCTCACGACCCTCAAGGATCCAAACCACCGCCAGTCCTTCTGGAACAGCCTGCTCCTGGCCGCCCTGGTGGGGCTCGCGGGGACGGCCCTCGGCTTCTTCTTCGCCTTCACCGCCGTGCGGGCCAACCTCTCGAAGGCGTGGGTGACGCTCCTGGATGCGTCCTGCCTCCTCCCTCTGATCTCGCCCCCGTTCACGACGGCCATTGCCATGATGATCTCGTTCGGGCCACGGGGGTTCATCACCTATCACCTGCTGGGAATCAAGGGTGCCACCGTCTACGGCCTCCCGAGCACCCTGTTCTCGGAGACGCTCACCTTCTTTCCCATCGCGTATCTCACGCTGAAGCCGATCCTGGCGGGCATCGATCCGAACGTGGAAGACATGGCCTTCAGCCTGGGCTCCTCGCGCTGGCGCGTCTTCCGCACCGTGACCCTGCCCTTGACGGTGCCAGGGCTGGCGAACGCCTTCCTGCTCCTCTTCGCCGCCTCGCTGGCGGACTTCGCCACGCCGCTCATCCTGGCGGGCAACGCGTTCCCCGTGCTCCCCACCCAGGCGTACCTGCAGATCACAGGACTCTTCGACCTCAAGGGCGGGGCGGTGCTGTCCTTCGTCCTCCTGATTCCCGCCATGGCGGTGTACCTGTTGCAGCGGTACTGGGTGAGCCGGAAGTCCTACGTGACGATCACCGGGAAGGCCGGGGCCCAGAGTACCGTGAAGAGTGTGGCGCCGTGGGCGCGGATTCCCCTGCTCACCATCTGCCTGGTCGTGGCGGTCGTGATTCTGTACTTCTACCTCCTCCTGTTCTATGCGTCGGTGGTGGTGGCCCTGGGCGCGAACCACGCCTGGACGCTGCAGCACTACCACGTGATCTTCACCGAGGGGCTCAAGGCCATCCGCGACACCCTGATCATCGGGGGCATCGGGATGCCCCTGGGCGGGTTGTTCGGCATCCTGGTCGGCTACCTCGTGGCCAAGAAGAGCTTCCCCGGGCGGCAGGCCATGGAGGTGGTCTCCATGATCAACTACTCGCTGCCCGGGACGATCGTGGGCATCGCCTACCTCATGGCCTTCAATGACCCGCCCATCGTGCTCACGGGGACCGCCCTGATCATCGTGGCCTGCTACGTCTTTCGCTACAGCCCGACCGGCATCCGGGCCACCGTGGCCACCCTCCAGCAGATCGACCCCAGCATCGAGGAGGCCTCGGAGAGCCTCGGGGCGAAGAGCGGGACCACGTTCCGCCGGATCACGCTGCCGCTCATCCTGCCGGCCTTCTTCGCGGGCCTGGGGGTGGTCTTCATCCGCTCCATGACGGCCATCAGCGCCACGATCTTCCTGGTGTCCATCAACTGGACGCTGATCACGGTGCGCATCCTGGAGAACATCACGGAGCTGTCGCTGGGGCCGGCGGCGGCCTTCTCGGTCCTGGTGGTCGTCATCGTGTTCGTGGTCATCGTCTTGATCGGTCTCGCCCTGCGCCGCTTCCGTGCGGCGGGGGCGGTCGAGATGACCAGTATCCTGGGAGGGTGACGTGAGTGCCGTAGGCATCCGGATCGACCGCATCTCGAAGCAGTTCAGCCATCGGGTGAAGGGGCTCGTCTATGCGGTGAAGGACGTGAGCCTCACGGTGCAGCCGGGGGAGTTCCTCACCCTGCTGGGCCCGTCGGGCTGCGGCAAGACGACGACCCTGCGGATGATCGCGGGGTTCGAGCGCCCGGACGTCGGACGGGTCTTCATCGGCGAGCAGGACGTCACCGGCCTGATGGCCTGATGGCCAAACGTTGACAGCATCTGGGGGGATTTGATAGCATCCTTCCTGGATGGCTCTGGCGCGAACATCTTGACTGAGTCACACCACCAGGCTCGAAGTCATTCGGCGACGGCCGAAATCGTGAGCATGTCGTGGAGTCCGTTGCGCACGGAAGGAGGTTCCCCATGCGATTCGTCCGACTATGGCTCTGTTGTCTGGCTGTCCCGTTCCTGATGGTCTGTGCTCTCGGGTGGGTAACCGCGCCGGCATGTGCAGCCGACACCGTCAACGTGTACTCCATCTGGACAGAGAACTGGGGTCGGCAATTGTTCCCGGAGTTCGAGAAGGCCACGGGCATCAAGCTGAACTTCGTGCGCTTCTCCTCCGGGGAGGCCCTGGTCCGCTTGATCGCCGAGAAGAACAATCCGCGAGTGGACGTGCTCTTCGGCGGCCCGGTGGAGACCCATGCGGCCGGGATCACGGAGGGGATCTTCGAGCCCTACAAGCCCCCGTCCTTCGGCGTCCTGCCGGCCCGCTTCAAGCACCCTGACGGCCAGTGGGTCGCCATCGCCGACAACCCCCTGGTCTTCTTGAGCAACACCAAGTTCCTGAAGGAGCACAACCTCAAGCCACCGACTTCCTGGGACGACCTGCTGAACCCGGCCTACAAGAACATGCTCCAGATGGCCGACGCCCGCACCTCGGGCATGGCCGTGACCCGCCTGTTCTCCATCCTGGAGGTGTTCGGCCGGGACGAGGCCAAGGCCTTTGACTACATGAAGAAGAAGCGGCGGAACGTCCAGCTCTACACCAAGAGCGGCGTCGGCGGGGTCCTCCCGGTGGCCATGGGTCAGGCCGCGGCGGGGACCTTCTTCATCGTGGATTGCCTCGACGTCCAGGAGAAGGGGTACGACGTGACCATCAGCACCCCAAGAGAGGGAAGCGGATCCGCGGGCGAGGCCATCGCCCTCATCAAGGGGGCCAAGAACCCCGAGCCGGGAAAGAAGCTGATTGACTGGGCCACCTCCCCTGCCATGCAATCCCTCTTCGCCAAGTACAAGATCAACTTCATCCCGACCCACCCAGACGTGAAGATCGCGCCCAGCCTGACTGAGGCTCTTAAGGGCTCCAAAATCTTCCCCATCGACCTCGATTACGCCGGCGCCAACCGCAAGCGCATCGTGGAGCGCTGGGTCAACGAGGTCTTGAGCCTGAAGGAGTAGATGCGGGGTTGGGGGGCTGGGGAAGACCAGCCCCTGATCCGACTCGGGGACAGCATGAATGCGGCGACAGCGTGGCTGGCGGAGTGGCGCCGGACCCTCCGGGATCCGGCGCTTTCCATCACGGTCCTGGTGCTGTGGGCTCTCCTGGGCCTCTTCGTCCTGTTCCCGCTGGTAAGACTCTCGGCGTGGACCTTCGTCGATGGCGGACACTTCACGCTGGCCAATCTCCAGGCCATCTTCCGGGATCCCAACCATCGCCAGGCCTTCTGGAATAGCCTGCTCCTGGCGGCCCTGGTGGGCCTGTGCGGCACGGCCCTCGGATTTCTCTATGCCTTCTCCGCCGTGCGGGCCAATCTGTCGCGAGCCTGGATCGCGATCCTGGATGCCGCCTCGCTTTTGCCCCTGATCTCGCCCCCCTTCACCACCGCCATCGCCACGATCTTGTCCTTTGGGCCGAGAGGGCTGATCACCTACCACGTTCTGGGGATCAAGGGCTTCACCATCTACGGCCTGTACAGCACCCTCTTCGCCGAGACCCTCACCTATTTCCCCATCGCCTATCTCACCCTCAAGCCGATCCTCGCCGCCATTGACCCCAACGTGGAGGACATGGCCTTCAGCCTGGGGAGTTCTCGGTGGCGGGTCTTTCGGACGGTAACATTGCCCCTGACCATTCCGGGCCTGGCCAACGCGTTTCTCCTGCTCTTTGCCGCCTCGCTGGCGGACTTCGCCACCCCCCTCATTCTGGCCGGCAACAACTTCCCCGTCCTGCCCACCCAGGCGTACTTGCAAATCACGGGCCTCTTCGACATGAAAGGCGGGGCCGTCCTATCCTTCGTCCTGTTGGTCCCCGCCCTGGTGGTGTACCTGCTCCAGCGCTACTGGGTGAGCCGGAGATACTACGTTACTGTCACCGGAAAGGTGGGGGCCCAGACCACTATCAAGAGCGTCGCGCCGTGGGCCCGCTCCCCCCTGCTCGGCGCGTGTCTGCTGGTGGCAGCGGGGATCTTGTACTTCTACGTCCTGCTCTTCTACGCCTCGGTGGTGGTGGCTCTGGGGGCCAACCATGCCTGGACCTGGCAGCACTACCAGGTCGTCTTCACTGCTGGGCGCAGGGCGATCGGCGATACCCTGATCATCGCAGGGGCCGGGATGCCCCTGGGGGGCCTCTACGGCATCCTGGTGGGCTACCTCGTGGCCAAGAAGAGCTTCCCGGGGCGGCAGGCCATGGAGATCGTCTCCATGATCAACTACTCCCTCCCCGGGACCATCGTCGGAATCGCCTACCTCATGGCCTTCAACGACCCGCCCCTGGTCCTGACGGGGACCGCCTTCATCATCGTGGCGTGTTACGTGTTCCGCTACAGCCCCACCGGGATCCGGGCCACGGTGGCCCTCCTGCAGCAGATCGACCCCAGCATCGAGGAGGCCTCTGAGGGACTGGGGGCAGGAAGCCGAACCACCTTCCGCCGGATCACCATCCCCTTGATCCTCCCGGCCTTCTTTGCGGGTCTGGGGGTGGTCTTCATCCGGTCCATGACGGCCATCAGCGCCACGATCTTTCTGGTGTCCATCAACTGGACCCTGATCACGGTTCGCATCCTCGAGGACATGACGACGTTGGACCTTGGCTCGGCCGCGGCCTTCTCGGTCCTCGTCGTGGCCATCGTCTTCGTGGTCATCGCCCTGATCAGTGGTCTGCTCCGGCGCTTCCGCGCCGCAGGCGCGGTGGAAATGACGAGTATCTTAGGAGGGTGACGTGAGCGCAGTCGGGATTCAGATTGACCGCATATCCAAGCGGTTCGCGCATCGGGTGAAGGGCGAGGTGTATGCGGTCCGTGACGTCAGCCTCACGGTCCAGCCCGCTGAGTTCCTGACCCTCCTGGGTCCGTCAGGCTGTGGCAAGACCACCACGCTGCGGATGATCGCCGGTTTCGAGCAGCCGAACTCGGGGCGAATCTTCATCGGCGAGCAGGACGTCACCGGCCTCATGGCCAACCAGAGGAACATCGGCTTCGTCTTCCAGAATTACGCCCTCTTCCCCCACCTGTCGGTGTTCGAGAACGTGGCCTACGGCCTGCGCGTCCAGAGAAAATCGGAAGGCGACATCTCGCGGGTCGTGGGGGACGTCCTCGCTCTGGTGGGTCTGACGGGGTATGAGCGCCAGTTCCCGAACCAGTTGTCAGGCGGGGAGCAGCAGCGCGTGGCACTGGCCCGGGCCATCGTCATCCGCCCTCGGGTGCTCCTCTTCGATGAGCCCCTGTCGAACCTGGACGCCAAGCTCCGGGTGCACATGCGGGGCGAGTTGCGCGAGCTGCAGAAGCGCCTCGACATCACAGCGGTCTACGTGACCCACGATCAGGAAGAGGCCATGGCCATCTCGGATCGGATCGTGGTGATGCAGCAGGGAGGGATAGTCCAGGAGGGGACGGCGGAGGAACTGTACCACGCGCCGCAGTCGGAGTTCGTGG
>JBGPQZ010000061.1:0-13180 GCA_041489335.1 Methylomirabilia bacterium | reverse complement strand
TGTGTTGAACCAGCCCGGGATGGCGCGGGCTCGGGCCCTCATCAAGGCCATGGGGTATGACGGTGAGGACCTCCGACGGCCCCGGATCGGCGTTGCCAACACCTGGAGCGAGACCAGTCCCGGCCATTCCCACTTGAAGGCGGTGGCCGAGGCGGTCAAGGCGGGCATCTGGCAGGCGGGCGGCACCCCCTTCGAGTTTGGAGGATTCGGCCAGTGCCCCATGGACGTGGGGCACGGGGGGATGCGCTACGACACCCCGACGCGCGACGTGATCGTCGCGGACGTGGAGACCTGCACCGAGATCCACTGCTTCGACGCCCTGGTCCTGATCAGCAGCTGCGACAAGAACGTGCCCGGGCACCTCTTGGCGGCCGCCCGGCTCGATCGCCCGGCCATCATCGTCCCCGGCGGCCCCATGCTGGCCGGCCGGCATCGGGGCAAGGACGTGATCATCACCGACCTGGACGCCGAGACCTGGGCCTGCGGCGTGGGGCATCCCCGGCTCGCACCCGAGGCCCTGGGCGCACTGGAGGAGGCCGTCTGCCCCACGGCGGGCTCCTGCGCGCTGCTCGGGACCGCCAACACCATGCAGTGCCTGTCCGAGGCGGTGGGCCTCGCCCTCCCCGGCTCCGGCACGGCCCCCGCCGTCTCGGCCCAGCGCCTCTGGTTTGCGCGCCAGGCGGGACGCCGCATCGTGGCCATGGTCGAGGAGGGCCTCCGCCCCCACGACATCCTCACCGTCGCCGCGCTGGAGAACATGATCCGCGTGCTGCACGCCATCGGCGGATCGACCAACGCCGTGCTGCACATCCTGGCGCTGGCCCAGGAGTTGGACCTGGGGGATGCGATCACCCTGGAGACCATCGCGCGCTTGTCGGGAGAGGTGGGCTGCATCGTGAACGTCCGACCCAGCGGGACCTACACCATGGCCGACTTCGACGAGGCCGGCGGCGTCCCGGCCGTCATGCAGAGCCTCGGGGACCGCCTGCACCTCGACTGCCGCACCGTCACCGGCAAGACCGTGGAGGAGAACCTGCGCAGTGCGCGGGTCCACCGCCCCGAGGTGATCCGCCCGCCGGATCAGCCCGTCTTCCGCGGCGGCCTCGCCATCTTGCGGGGGAGCCTGGCCACCTCGGCGGTGGTCCGCCCGACCGTCGTGCCCGAGCAGATGATGACGCACACCGGCCCCGCGCGGACCTTCGATTCGATGGAAGACTGCCTGGCCGGCCTGGAGGCCGGAATGGTCCAGGCGGGCGAGGTGATCGTCCTGCGCTACGAGGGGCCGCGCGGCGGCCCCGGGCTCACCGAGGTCTTCAAGGTGCTGGGCTACATGGGAGCCCTCGGCCTCGACAAGTCGTGCGCCCTGGTGACCGACGGGAAGATCTCGGGATTCGCCAAGGGGCCGTTCATCTGCCAGGTCTCGCCGGAGGCGGCACTGGGTGGGCCGATCGCCTTGGTCAAAGACGGCGACCGGATCGAGGTGGACATTCCCGGGCGGCGGCTGAACCTCCTGGTCCCGGAGGAGGAGCTCGCGGCGCGGCGCCAAGCGTGGGCCTGCCCGCCCCCCCGGGTCGCCCGCGGCTTCCTCAGCCTCTACGCGCGCCTGGCCGAGCCGGCGGAGCGCGGTGGCGGCCTCCCCGTCCGCTTCACCCCCTGATCGAAGAGCCGTAACCGCCAAGACGCCAAGCGCACCAAGCTTGGCGTTCTTGGCGTCTTGGCGGTGTAATCTCTTCGGCGGGTTGCGGCCATCGCAAGGTGGGATCGGTCCGGAGGCCTTCAGCGGGCCGGAAGGACTCGAGGGGGCGGCCGCAGAGCCCGGCGTCAGCCGCCGATGGCGGACATAGAGCGTGCCGGCTTGATAAAGTCCGGCTGGTTGATCTTGTGCCCGGGCTCCCTCTTCCAGACCGCGGCGAGGATGAAATCGGCCAGCGCCTCGTCCGTCGCGCCCGCGCGGAGAAGGCCCTTCAGGTTGTGCTCGGTGAGCGAGAAGAGACAGGTGCGCAGCTGGCCGTCCGCCGTGATGCGGACCCGATTGCAGTACTCGCAGAACGGCTGCGTCTCGGAGGCAATGACCCCGATCGACCCCCGGCCGTCCGCGAAGGCATAGACCGTCGCGGGCTCGCTCCCCTTCCCGTTCGTGAGCAGCAGCGGGTAGGCGGCCTGGATCCGGGCCAGGATCTCGGCGCCCGGCACCACCCTCTCCATCTCCCACGCCCCCTGGGCATCCAGGGGCATGTACTCGATATAGCGGATCTGGTAGTCCTCCTCGCGGCCTAACCGCGCGAAGTCCACCAGCTCGTCGTCGTTCACCCCCCGCATCACCACGCAGTTGATCTTGATCGGGGAGAGCCCGACGGCCTTGGCCAGCCGGATCCCGTCCAGAATCCTGGACAGCAGCGGGCCGTCGCGGCGCACCATGCGCTCGAACCGGTCGGGCCGGAGCGAGTCCAGGCTGACGTTGATCCGCCGGAGCCCCGCCTCGCGGAGCCGCCCCACCTTCTCGGCGAGGAAGAAGCCGTTGGTGGTCATGGAGAGGTCCAGGTCGGGGTGCAGCGCCACGAGCCCACGGACCAGGACATCCACGTCCTGGCGAATCAGGGGCTCGCCGCCGGTCAGCCGAATGGTCCGGACCCCCAACGCGACGAAAATCCGCGCCAGGCGCAGGATCTCCTCGTAGCGCAGGATCTCGCGCTTGGGGAGCCAGGGGAGACCTTCGGCCGGCATGCAATACACGCAGCGGAAGTTGCAGCGATCGGTGAGCGAGATGCGCAGGTCGTCTATCGTGCGACCCGCACTATCTTTCAGTTGGGACACGGTGCGGTTCCAGTCTCAAGGCAATCCGGCACGAGCACGGGCGTCGCGGGAGTCGGGTAGAACTTCTCCGCCTGCAGGGCCGTCTGGTCGAACACGAGGCCCATCCGATTGAAGGCGCCGATCTCGAAGTTCCCCGTCCACATGGTGATGGCGTCGAAGGGGCAGGCCTCCACGCAGAGGTTGCAGTACATGCAGAGGTTGTGGTCGATCACGAACTCCACGGGGTGCCGCTCCTTCCCCTTGCCGGCTCCCACGATGGTGATGCAGCGGGTCGGGCACACCTTGGCGCAGGCATCGCACGCGGTACACTTCAGCTTTCCCGTGGTCAGGTCCACCGTCAGGGCGTGGCGGTTCAAGGAGCGCAGCGGCAGCGTCCGCCGCACCGTGGGGTATTGCACCGTGACGGCAGGGGTGAAGAGGTGGGTGAGCGTCACCCGCATGGCGCGGAGGATCGTCACGAATCCCGCGCCGACGTCGCGACAATAGGCAAGCATCTCCCCTCCGCTCCTAGGCGCCCTTCCCAACGAGTCCCGGTTCCGACACGGTCACCGCCGGCAGCTTCTGCTTGGCGATGGTTTCCTGGGCGATCTTCTCTTGCAGCTTGATCACCCCAAACAGGAGCGCCTCGGGGCGCGGTGGACAGCCCGGGACATACACGTCCACGGGAACGATCCGATCCACCCCCTTCACCACATGATAGGCGTCCCAGTAAAACGGTCCGCCCGAGATGGCGCAGGCGCCCATGGCGATCACCCACTTGGGATCGGCCATCTGCTCGTAGAGCACCTTGATGCGCGGCGCCATCTTCTCGGTCACCGTTCCGGCCACGATCATCAGGTCGGACTGGCGTGGGGACGGGCGGAAGACGCCCGCCCCGAAGCGGTCCATGTCGAAGCGGGAGGCACCCGTCGCCATCATCTCGATGGCACAACAGGCGAGGCCGAAGGTCATCGGCCAGAGCGAGTTGCGGCGGGCCCAGTTGAACACCAGGTCCACCGAGGTGGTGATCACCCCCGGCTCAAACCGTCCCTCGAGAAGGCTCATCCCCTCGACTCCTTTCCGCCCCGCGCCGTCACCGGTTCAGGCCGCATACCCCAAAGACACCGTTCGCGGACGCTACCAGAAGGTGATGGACCTGTCAAGGAAACGGCCCGACCGGACGCCGCCCGACCGGGCCGCTCGCGCGCGCCGGCGAAGGCGGCCATGGCTTCGGCCACGAGCTCCCCCGGGTGGTCCCGATACTTCGGCGACAGGTGGAACACGGCCAGATGGTGGGCACCGGCCTCGGCCGCCAGTCGTCCCGCCCGAGTGGCGGTCAGGTGGAACCGGGCGGTCGCCCGTCCCTCCTCCCGCTCCGGATAGCCCGCCTCGCAATAGAAGAGATCCGCGCCACGCGCCAGCCTGACGATGTGCGCGGTGTTCTCGGGCGAATCCACGACGTCCGTCACGTAAGCCAACTTCTGGCCGGGGCTCACCCGGAGCAGCTCCCGTCGCAGCAGGCCGAGCGGAAGGCTGCGCTCGTGCCGGCCGTCCCCGTCCGACCAGGCGATGGCGATGGGTGCCTCATCCGGTGCCCCGCTCCGGATCGCGCGCTTCAGATCCATCAGCCAGGGTCCCACGGGGAGCCCCAGCGCATCCAGGCGCGCCTTGTCGACGTTGAGGTGCACCGTCTCTTCCAGGGCGAAGCCGAGGCAGGGGATCCGATGGTCCAGGTGGACGGCGCGGACCTGGAATTCGGGCTCCGCCAGAACGACCCCATCGAAGGGGGACTGCCCCGGCTCGTCCCGCCGGACGAATCCCTCCGGACAGGCGAAGCGGGCGCAGAGCACTCGGTCGGGGTGGACCTCTCGCACCTCCAGCCACAGGCTATACCCGTCCACGAGGTTCCACGTGTAGCCGCGGAGCTTCCCTTCCACGTGCTGGATGAACCCCGGGGGGCCGAAGAGGCGGAGCCCCTTGGGCCGGCCCAGCAGGACCCGCAACAGGTGGTCGAACCCGACGAAGTGGTCCACGTGGGCGTGCGAGACGAACACGTCTGTGATCTTGAGGAGATAGCCTGCCGAGAGGCGGCTGATGTCCCCCAGATCGAACAGGAGCGCACGCCGCTCCCACGGGAGGGCCACGTAGAGCGCCGGATCCCCGAACAGGTCATTCACGAGAAAGCTGCGAAAACTGCTCACCATTCAATCGGATATCCCTGGGCCGTCCACGAATTGATCCCGCCCTCGAGGTTGTAGATCCGCGTGAGCCCCACCGCCGCCGCGACCTCACAGGCCACCGCGCTTCGGACCCCCTGGGCGCAGTAGAAGACCACGTCGTCGCCCGCGAGGTGCTGCCGCGGGGAGGCCAAGAGCCGATTCAGCGGCACCAGCGTGGCGCCCGGGACGTGTCCTTGTTCCCATTCTCCCGGCTCCCGCACGTCGATCCAGCGTATGGCGTGGGTGTCGAATAGCCCCTTCGCTCTTTCGGCATCCACGCGCTCGAAGGGCTCACCCGCCTCGAAGCCTGCCATGCCTCCTCCCTCTCCGTCTCAATAAGTACTGTCTCGCTCCTCTTTATGTGCATACTACTGGAACATAAGAATTGGGTCAAGACGCGATCACGGTTAGGGGCACCTTCGCATTCCATTCCCACATCCTTGACGCCGTCCATGCCGAATGGTATATGCAGAGCCTCGAACTCTTGTGCCCCCCTGCGGCGCCCGGGTCACGCTTTGGCGCCGCCCCGACGAACCGAGGCGTGCCATGACGAGTGGCGTCACCTGTCCCAAGTGTGGATTGATGCAGCTTTCCACCTCCCACTGCAAGTCCTGCGGGACGCCGCTGGGGGGTTCCGCCCGCAAGCCCGCGGCGCCGCATCCGACGCCGACCCCACAACAGCCACCTGCGCCTCCCCCGCATGAGCCAGGCGCCCGCTCCGCACCCGGTCCGATGCCGCAAGAGACGACCACCGGCTATCGACTGACCTTTCATGGTTCTGGCGGCTCCCTCTTCGGGATCCAGACCGTCAACACGCTCCTGACCCTCGTCACGCTGGGGATCTATTCCTTCTGGGGTCGCGTCCGAGTTCGACAATACCTGATGAGCCAGACGGAGTGCGCAGGCGACCGCTTTGCCTACCACGGCACCGGCAAGGAGCTTTTTGTCGGCTGGCTCAAGGCCTTCGTGGTTTTCATCCTTCCCGCCGGACTGCTCGGCTCCGTCGTGGTCCCGCTGCTGGAGCCATGGCCGCCGGTCCAGATGGCCCTCACCGCCTGCGTCTCGCTCGTCTTCATGAGCGTCATTCCCTTCGCCATGGTAGGGGCCCGCCGGTATCGCCTCAGCCGCACTTCCTGCCGCGAGATCCGTTTCTCGTTCCGGGGACGTGTCTGGGATTTCCTGAAGCTGTTCTGGGTCGGCTCGCTCCTCAGCGGAATCACGTTCGGGCTCTATTATCCGTTTTTCGATGTCCACCGCTACGCCTTCATGACCAGGAACTCCTACTTCGGGAGTGAGCGGTTCGACTTCGACGGACAGGCGCGTGATCTCTTCTGGGCATACCTGGCGGCCGTCCTCCTGACACCCTTCACGCTGGGTGTCTCCTGGCTGTGGTTGATGGCGAAGCGGCAGCGCTATCTCTGGAACCGCACCCTCTTTGGCCGCGTGCGGTTCCGCTGCACGATCACGGGGGGGCGATACCTGCTCATGCTGCTCGGCAATGCCCTCATCGTCATCTTCACCCTGGGAATCGGCTGGCCGTGGGCCAAGGTGCGCTCCACCCGATTCGTGCTGGACAATCTCAGCCTTGAGGGGGTGCTCGACCTGGAAGCGATTCGACAGGAGGCGCAGGCCGCCGCAGCCACCGGCGAGGCGCTGGCGGGCTTCCTGGATACCGGATTTGACCTCGGCTGAGTGGGGCCGCCCCGTCGGCCGAATCAGAGAGAGAGGAAGCGTGCGTGGCCGAGACGAGTCCTATGTCCGTCCGCAGTGACTGGGAGGGGTATTACCTGGACGGCCGGACCGCCGCGCGGCGCCGTGCTGTCGTCCGCCTCCTCCGCTCGGGCATCCAGATCACGCCCGAGGGCGGGGAGACCCGCTGGTGGCCCTACGCCGAAATCCGGCAAACCCAGGGCTTCTACGCGGGGGAGCAAGTCCGCCTCGAACGCGGCGGCGACCTCCCGGAAGCGCTCCTCGTCGAAGACGCCGCGTTTCTCGCGGACCTGCACCGCGTTGCGCCCGAGGCCGCGCCGCGCTTCCACGATCCCGCCCGGCGGGGGCGGCGCATCCGGCTCACGCTCCTGGCGGCCCTGGCGACTGCCGCCCTCTGCGTCGCGGCGTACCTCTGGGGGATTCCCCTCCTGGCGGACGTCGCCGCCTCGCGCGTGCCCGTGGCGTGGGAGGAGCGGCTGGGGGAATCGGTGGCGCGCCACCTGGCCCCCGACGAGAAGCGGTGCAAAGATCCCAGCGCTCTGGGGGCCATCCAGACCATCGTCGCGCGGCTGACGGCCGCCGCGCCGCAGTCCCCCTACACCATTCACTTGGCCGTCGCGAACCAGCCTGCGGTCAACGCCTTCGCCGCGCCCGGGGGATACCTCGTGGTGCTGCGCGGGCTCCTCGAGCAGACCGATACGCCCGAGGAGCTGGCCGGCGTGCTGGCGCACGAACTGCAGCACGTCCTGCACCGCCACGCCACCCGGGCCATCATCCAGCAGACCTCGACCGGCCTCATCCTGACCGCCCTGACCGGGGACGCCAGCGGCGCGACGGTCTTCGGCCTGGAGGGCGCGCGGACGCTCGGCATGCTCCGCTACACCCGCCAGCTCGAAGAGGAGGCCGACGCGGAAGCGCTGCGCCTGCTCCGGGCGGCGCAGATCGATCCGGCGGGGATGCTCGCCTTCCTGGAGCGACTGCAGAAGCGGGAGCGGGGTCCCGCGGCCCTCGGCGCCTACCTCTCGACGCATCCCGACACCGGCGCCCGGATCGCACGCCTGCGCGCCCTCCTGAGAGATCAGCCGGGGAAGGTCGAGCCCCTCCTGCCCGGGCGGGACTGGCGCGACGTTCGCATGCGCTGCCGAACGGAGGCTGGCGCGCCCTGAGGAGCAGCCTGCGCCCCTTCGGGATCGGATCAGGGCTAGCCGCACGGGGGCAGGGCCTGCAGGATCCGTCGCGGCGCCTCCGCCCTGTTCAGGATGTAGAAGTGCAGGCCGGGGACTCCCACCTCGAGCAGCTCCCGGCACTGCCGGACGGCGTATTCCACCCCCACCGCGAGCTGCCCCTCGGGATCGTCCGGCCGCGCCTCCAGCGCCGCCAGGAGCTCGGCGGGCAGCGTGACGCCGCCCAGAGAGACGATGCGCTGGATCTGGTGCCGGCTGATGACGGGGAGAATGCCGGGGACCAGCGGCACGCCGATGCCCGCGGCCTGGTAGCGGCGGCGAAACTCGAAGAAGTCCGCGTTCCGGTAGAAGAGCTGCGTGAGGACGACGTCGGCGCCCGCCGCCACCTTCCGCTTGAGGTTGGCCAGGTCTTCCTCGGGGCTGCTCGCCTCCCGGTGCGTTTCCGGGTACCCCCCCACCGCGACGCCGAAGTGCGGGAACTCCCGGCGGATGAAGGCCACGAGTTCGTTGGCGTGCGCGAACCCGTCGGGCGGTGGCACGAAGACGCCCGTCTCCTTGGGCGGGTCGCCCCGCAGTGCGACGATGTTCTCGATGCCCAGGTCGGTCGCCCGCCGCAGCCACGCCCGAATCTCCGCCACCGAGGAGTCGACGCAGGTGTGATGCGCGGCGGTGGTAATTCTGAACGTCTGCTGGATCTTGGCCACGAGGTCGAGCGTCTTGTCGCGGGTGGAGCCCCCCGCCCCGTAGGTGCAGCTCACAAACGAGGGGCGAAACGCCATCAGCGTCTCGAGCGTTTCCAGCACCTGCCCCTCCCCCGCCTCGGTCTTGGGCGGGAACACCTCGTAGGACAGGCCAATCCTGCCCGGGCCATAGACCGTTCCGAGCTTCATCGTCTCACACCCACCGGGTTCCTTCTCCCGTCCCTCCTAGGCGAGGCCCGCCTTGCGCAGGACCGCGAGCGTGGTCGCGCGCGCCTCGCGTGCGACACGGAGCGGCGGCTGCACCCAATACTGCGGCCGGAAGATCTCCACGGAGAACCGACCGCGATAGTCGATGGCCTGCAGGCGTTTCAGGATCGCACCCAGCGGGATGACGCCCTTGCCCGGGTAGAGGCGCAGTGCGTCGTGCATCTTCCGCCGCGGCGCCCGCTCGACGTCGTTCAGGTGCACCATGAAGATCGTGCGCGGATCCACCTCGGCGATGGAGGCCAGCCTGGAGCCGCCGGCGTGGAAGTGGAATGTATCCAGGACCAGGCCGACGTTGGATCGGGCCACCTTCTTCACGATGGCGGCGCACTGCCCCAGGGTGTTGACCGTACAATCGGCGAACCCCAGGAACTCGTAGGCCAGGCGCACCCCGTACGGCTTGGCGATATCCGAGAGCTGTCGCAAGATCCGGACCGACTCGCGTTCGATGACCGCCGGCGTGGCCCGCGCGGGTCGCGGGCTGGGGACCACGAGCACCGTCTCGCAGGCGATAGCCTCCGCCACCTTGCAGAGCCGCTGGAAGTCTTCCAGCATCCGGACGTGTCCCGAGGGGTTGTTGAAGGTGACATGCTCCACCGAGTTGAGCGTCGCCGGCTTCACCCCCGCCCGCCGCAAATCCCGGCGCAGCGCGGGAAGTCCGCCCCGATCCAGGTAGCCGATCAGCTTGGCCGCCCAGATCTCGACGAAGTCGAAGCCCGCCTCGCCCGCCACCGCGATGTCCGTGGCCAGATCGGCCTTGAGCGTGGTTGCCCCGTTGAGCCCGAGTTCCATGACGACGCCTCCTCTCCGTATTCCCGCCAGGAAATAAGCCGCCCCAATCTAGACAGACCGCCCCTGCCCGTCAAGGTCTTTCGCCCCGCAGTCTTTCGCCCCGCAGCGCCCGGATGTCCCTTGCACCCAGGCACCCTCTGAGTGCGGGACTGCCGACGGAGGAGCGCGCACGCGTCACGGCGCGAGGCGACCCGGGGCGAGGAGGTTGACATTTCGCCGCCCGCAGTGTATTCCACGTCGGTGGTGCGCAGGAGTGTGCCGCCCTTCGCCGAGTGTATCCCACGCTGAGAGGAGCCCGCGATGACCGTCCGCCCGCCCGCCGAGATCGGCATGCCGCTGGATGCGGTCGACACCCCCGCCCTGCTCATCGACCTGACTGCCCTGGAACGGAACATCGACCGGCTGGCCCAGGCCGTCGCCGCCACGTCGGTCCGCTTGCGGCCGCACGCCAAGAGCCACAAGTGTCCCGTCATCGCCCTCCGGCAGATGGCCAAGGGGGCGGTGGGCGTCTGCTGCCAGAAGGTCGCCGAGGCCGAAGCCATGGTCTACGGCGGCGTCCGGGACGTCCTCGTGACCAACCAGATCGTCGGCCCGTCCAAGATCGCCCGGCTCGTCGCGCTGGCCCGCCAGGCAACGGTCGCCGTCTGTGCCGACCACCCGGCGAACGTGGCGGCGCTGAACGAGGCGGCCCTCGCCTTCGGCGTCCGGCTCCCCGTTCTCGTCGAGATCAACGTCGGATCGGACCGCTGCGGCGTCGAGCCGGGCGAGCCGGCGCTCGCCCTGGCCAGAGAGATCGCCGCCTCCCCTGGCCTCGGCTTCGCCGGCCTTCAGGCGTACCAGGGGTCGGCGCAGCACGTGCGCGAGTACGCGAAGCGTCAGGAGATGACGCGCGGCGCGGTGGAGAAGACGCGGCACACCGTCGACCTCCTGGCACGCCACGGACTCCCCTGCGAGCGCGTCACCGGCGCCGGCACCGGCACCTACCGCTTCGAGGCCATGAGCGGCGTCTTCACCGAGCTGCAGGCCGGTTCGTACATCTTCATGGATGCGGACTACGCCCGGAACCTCGACCCGGCCGGCGTTCCCGCCACCGAGTTCGTGCACAGCCTCTTCGTTTACGCCACCGTCATGAGCCGACCGACCCGCGAGCGCGCCGTGCTGGACGCCGGGCACAAGGCGCTCAGTGTCGACGCCGGGCTGCCCCGGGTGGCCGGCATGGAGGACGTCGAATACGTCCGGGCGGCGGATGAGCACGGGAAGCTCAGACTGCACGATCCGAGCCGCTCGCTCGAGCTCGGTCAGAAGCTCCGCCTCATCCCCGGCCACTGCGACCCCACGGTCAACCTCTACGACTGGTTCGTGGGATACCGGGACAACCGCGTCGAGGCGCTCTGGCCCATCACGGCGCGCGGCCTGGGATACTGAGAGGTGGATCCGAGCAATCTGCACGTCGTGAGTTGCGTCAACGGCGTGGTCAAGATTGTTCGTTCATGCACACCGCACTCCCTTCGCGTGCGATCCACGATTTTGGTTATTGACAACTCGATGTGGAAGAGGTATGCAACATCGCTAAGCTCACGCTCTTTCACCTGACTTGGGGAAGAAGATGAGTGGGCATCTAGCGGAAAACAACCACCAGTTTCCCGCGTCGAAAGGCGTCGCCGCCACCTTCCCGTGGCGCGCAGACAACCTTCCACTCAGCTTCCCATCGCGTGTCGTTCCTGATTCCACCCCTTACCTTCCATCGGCTCCAGAGGGTAAGGCCTTGTGCCTCGTACGGCGTAGAGGAGTTCTGTCCCCCGTCACCCCTTTAAGGAGGAGGTAGAGCGATGGCAGAACAGAAGAGTCAGGCGGTTCGAACGGTCCCAGCCGGCGACATCAAGGCGCCATGGGAAGTCAGAGAGATGCCCGCGCCGCCTCCCATGACGATGCGTGGCCTCATGACGTGGGCGGGCCCGGCGGTCATCCTGGGTGCCCTCTCCGTCGGCGGCTTCGAGGCCTACCAGGCCGGCTACGTCGCCGCCAACAAGTGGACCGGGATTTACTGGCTGTACGTCGTCTCCTGTTTCTTCCAGCTTCTCATGAACAACGAGATCGCCCGCTACACCATCGCCACGGGCGAGACCACCCTCCAGGGCTTCACCCGGCTCAAGCCCGCCAAGTTCTGGGGCTGGGTCACGGCGATCTTTTGCATCCTGCAGCAGGGCTGGCCGGCCTGGATCGGCGGCGCGGCGGCCGGCGTGGCGGCCCTCTTCGGCATCCCCACCTGGCAGTACGTGGGCATGGTGGCCCTGGGCCTGGTGTTCTTCGTCTTCGCCGGCAGCAAGCGCGTCTACAACACCCTCGAGTACATCATGTACGCCGCGTTCGTGATTGCGACGGCCGGCCTCGGGTTCCTGACCGTCTTCATGACGAACTGGGAGTGCGTCGGCGTCGTGACCAAGGGCTGGCTGGGCCTCGACACGATGATCCCGGTCGGCATCACCCTGACCGCCGTCGGGCCCTTCCTGAACCAGCCCGCCGGTGGGTTCTGGAACTTCTGGCACACCTACTGGGTGCGCGAGAAGGGCATGGGCATGGCCCACTACTTCGGCCACGTCACCGGCCTCACCGCGCCGGCCGAGGAGGTGCGCCGCACCGGCTTCATCTTCGATGCCGATGACCCGGGGGAAGTCGAGAAGTTCCGGGCCTGGCTCAAGATGAACACCGTGTCCCTGGCGATATTCTTCATCATCCTGGGCGGGATCCTGTTCACCTACTTCGCCAGCCTGGCGGGCTACTCCGCGGCGGTGATCTACAAGATGCAGGTCCCGTCCGGGATCAAGATCGCCACCATCCTGGCCGAGATCTTCAAGTCGGCCTTCGGTCAGTTCGGGTTCGTCCTGTTCTGCATCGTGCTGATCTTCGCGCTGTTCGACTCCCAGTTCTCGGTCTACGACGGCATCGCCCGCATGTTCGCGGACACCGTCATCGTCGAGACAGAGGCGCTGGGGCGCCCATACCGCTTCTGGTACTTCCTGATGCTGGGGATCGTGTGCGGCGTCGGGATGATCACCGTCTGGATGAAGACCCCTTACCTCCTCTGGGTCATCATCAACTGGGCGGGCGTGGCGGTCCACGCGAGCCTGACCCTGGGGATCGTGTACCTGAACTGGAAGCTCCTGCCCCTCCCCATCAAGCCGGCGCGCTGGATCATCGCGCTCAACGTGCTCTGGGCGGTGACCTTGTTCATCTACTTCGCCGTCTGGACGATCTACGACAACCCCCTGGGCCTCAAGCTCTAGGCGGGTCGCACGCGAAATGCAGACGCCCCGGCCATGCGGCCGGGGCGTTGGCGTCCTGGCGGTCCGATCGGTGTGACCCGAGATGGTCAGGTGATGTTGAAGTACTTGGCCTCGGGGTGATGGACGATGATGGCCGAGGTGGACTGCTCGGGCTCGAGCTGGAACGCCTCGGACAGCGTCACGCCGATGCGCTCGGGCTGCAGTAGCTCGAACAGCTTCGCCTGATCCTCCAG
>JBGPQZ010000060.1:0-13249 GCA_041489335.1 Methylomirabilia bacterium | reverse complement strand
TACTTCGTGGAGGCGCGGGGCGGACTCGAACCGCCGAGTAAAGGTTTTGCAGACCTCCCCCTTAACCACTTGGGTACCGCGCCCTGATTGAATCATAGGTCATGCGGCCGAAGCGGTCAACCTGAACCCGCCGACCTTCGACCCGAAAGATGAAAGGGGTCGTGGCTTCGGCCACAACCCCTTTGCACGATCGATGGAGCGGGAAACGGGATTCGAACCCGCGACCCCAACCTTGGCAAGGTTGTGCTCTACCAACTGAGCTATTCCCGCGAAGGCACCGGAAGATAACAGGAGAACCGCCGCGTTGTCAAGTCCGAAGCCACCCGAAGCCACCCGAGAAATTCGGACTGCGGATTTTGGAATGCGGAATTTTCGGAGCCGTGGGCCTCGCCCCACGATCGCCCATCTCCCCATTCCACAATCCGCATTCCGAATTCCGCATTCACAGCCTGAGCGCCGCCATCACCGCGTCCATGGTGGCCTCGACGCTGGTCGGGGTGGAGGAGCGCTTGACGGCGTTGTCGGGATCCTTCAGGCCGTGGCCGGTCAGGATGCAGACTATGCGGTCGTCGCTGTTGAAGTCGTGCGTCTTCGCCCACTTGATGAGTCCGGCCACCGAGGCTGCCGAGGCCGGCTCGCAGAAGATCCCTTCGAGCCGCGCCAGGTGGGCGTAGGCCTCCAGGATCTCCTCGTCGGTGACCGTGTCGACCGCCCCGCCCGAGTGCGTCACGGCGTCCGTGGCTCCGGTCCAGCTGGCGGGATTCCCGATGCGGATGGCCGTCGCGACGGTCTCCGGCCGCTCCACGATTCGTCCCAGGACGATGGGGGCCGCCCCCGCCGCCTGCCAGCCGATCATCCTGGGCAGGGCGGAGATATGGCCGCGCTCCCGGTACTCTCGGTAGCCCTTCCAGTGGGCGGTGATGTTCCCCGCGTTCCCCACCGGCATGAACTGGTGCGTGGGAGCCTCGCCGAGCTGCTCGCAGATCTCGAAGGCACCCGTCTTCTGCCCTTCGATCCGATCGGGATTGACCGAGTTCACCAGGACCACCGGGTGCTGCGCGGAGATCTCGCGGACCAGCCGCAAGGCGTCGTCGAAGTTCCCGCGGATCTGCAGGACCTGCGCCCCGTGGATCATGGCCTGGGCCAGCTTCCCCAGGGCGATCTTCCCCTCAGGGATCAGGACGAAGGCCCGCATCCCGGCGCGGGCGGCGTAGGCCGCCGCCGAGGCCGAGGTGTTGCCGGTCGAGGCGCAGATGACCGCGCGCGCGCCACGCTCCAGCGCCTTGCTCATGGCCACGGTCATGCCGCGGTCCTTGAACGACCCGGTGGGGTTCAGCCCCTCGTACTTCAGGTAGATCTCGCACCCGACGCCCAGGTGCTGGCGCAGCCGGTCCGCCTGGATGAGGGGCGTGTTCCCCTCGTGGAGCGTCACGATGGGCGTCACGTCGGTGACCGGGAGGTACTCCCGGTAGCGATGAATCAGACCTTGCCAGCGCATGCGTTAGTCCTCGGCCCCTTCCACCCGGACGCAAATGGTTTCCTGCGCCACCACGTCCAGCTGGTTGATGCGCTTCAGGGCCTTCTGCATGTTCCCCTCCACCGCCTCGTGGGTGAGCATCACGATGGGCACGGCCGCGGCTTCCGCGCGCCCCTTCTGGATCATGGAGGCGATGCTGATGTGATACTCCCCCAGGACACCGGAGATCTTGGAGAGCACCCCGGGCTTGTCCACGGCCATGACGCGCAGGTAATAGCGGCTCCGAATCCGCTCCATCGGGCGCAACGTGACCTCGACCCCGACCGAAGTGGTCGGCAGGAGGGAGGCCCGGGACGGCCGGTGGAAGATGATGTTGTGCGCGATCTCCACGATGTCGGCCACCACCGAGGACGCGGTCGGCATCTGCCCCGCCCCCCGGCCGGAGAACATGAGGGAGCCACAGGAGTCGCCCCGGATGTGCACGGCGTTGTAGACCCCGCCGACCGAGGCCAGCAGATGCGTTTCGGGAATCATGGTCGGGTGCACCCGCACCTCCAACTCGCCCTGCTCCTCCTTGGCGATGGCCAGGAGCTTGATCCGGTAGCCCAGCTCCTTGGCGAAAGCGATGTCCAGGGCGTCGATCTTCTGGATGCCCTCGATGTAGATGTCGGAGAAGCGGATGTAGCTGCCGTAGGCCAGCGAGGCCAGGATCTGCAGTTTGTGGGCCGCGTCGAAGCCGCCCACGTCCAGGGTGGGATCCGCCTCGGCGTATCCCTTGGCCTGCGCCTCGGCCAGGACCGCGGCGAAGGCCTGGCCGCTCTCGGACATCTTGCTCAGGATGTAGTTGGTCGTTCCGTTCACGATCCCCATGATGGACAGGATGCGGTTCGCCACCAGCCCTTCGCGGACCGACCGGATGATGGGAATCGCCCCGCACACGCTGGCCTCGAAGCCCAGGTCCACCCGCTTCTCCGCCGCGGCGCGGTAGATCTCCAGCCCGTGCTCCCCCAACAGGGCCTTGTTGGCGGTGACCAGGTGCTTCCCCTTATTCACCGCCTCCAGGCACAGCGTCTTGGCGATGGTGGTCCCCCCGATCAGCTCCACCACGATGTCGATCTGGGGGTCGTTGATGACCTCCATGGCGTCCGTGGTCAGGAGCTTCGGGTCCACGGGGATCCGGGGCGTGCCCACCTCGGCGATCTTCTTGATGCGCAGCTTCGCCCCCACGCGTCGATCCAAGAGGCCCGCGTGCTCCGTGAGGAGCTTCACGACCCCCGATCCGATCGTCCCCAGTCCCAGGATGCCGATGTTGATGGGCTTCATCATGCCGACTGTCTCCTCTTTCCCCCCCTGCCGGGCTCAGCCGAGCAACCGGGAGAGGCCCGTCGCCCACGTCTCCTGCAGTCGCGTGACCGGTACCGAAAGATTGAAATCATTCCCGCAAATCGTCAGGTCCGCCCCCTCGACCCGGCCCAGCACCGCGCAGGGGACCCCCTGCGCTTGCGCCATCGCCTGCACCTCGGCCGCCGCCTCCGGCCGCACGCCGAGGAGGATGCACGAAGCGACCTCCCCGAACAGCAGGGCGTCCGGCCGGATCGTCCCGTCGAGCGTGACCGTCGCCCCCAGGGCCGCCCCAGGCCCGGTCATGCAGCACTCCGCCAACGCCACGGCGAGGCCGCCGTCGCTCACGTCATGGGCCGAGCCGACGAGGCCGGCCCGGATGGCCTGCAGGCAGACCTGCTGCACCGCCCGTTCCAGCGCGAGGTCCACGCGCGGCGGCAGACCCGCTTCCAGGCCGTGGATGACCTTGAGGTACTCGCTGCCCCCCAGCTCCCCGCGCCGCTCTCCCAGGAGCAGGATCACGTCCCCCGCCTGCTTGAACCACTGGGTCGTGGCGTGCCGGATGTCGTCCAGGAGGCCCACCATCCCGATGATGGGCGTGGGGAAGATGGGGGTCCCGAGCGTCTCGTTGTAGAAGCTGACGTTCCCTCCGGTGACCGGCGTCTCGAAGGTCCGGCAGGCGTCGGCCATGCCCCGCACCGCCTCGGCGAACTGCCACATGATCTCCGGGCGCTCCGGGCTGCCGAAGTTCAGGCAGTTGGTGACGGCCAAGGGCTGGGCGCCGGCGCACACGACGTTGCGCGCCGCCTCGGCGACCGCGTGCTTTCCCCCCTCGTACGGATCCAGGTAGGTGTAGCGACCGTTGCCGTCCGCCGCGAGTGCCAGCCCCTTCCGCGTGCCCTGCACGCGGAGCACCGCGGCGTCCGATCCGGGCGGGACCACCGTGTTGCAGAAGAGCATGTGGTCGTACTGCTGCCAGACCGGCCGCTTGCACGCGATGTTCGGCGACGCCAGGAGGTCGAGCAGGACGCAGTCCAGCGCCCGCGGGACCGGGAGGCGGGACGGGTCGAGCCGCTGCGTCTCGTCCTGGGAGGCCGGACGCTCCAGGGGGCGGTGGTACACCGGCCCCTCCTCGGCCAGGGCGCGCGCGGGGATCTC
This sequence comes from Methylomirabilia bacterium, assembly GCA_041489335.1. Taxonomy (GTDB): domain Bacteria; phylum Methylomirabilota; class Methylomirabilia; order Methylomirabilales; family 2-02-FULL-66-22; genus 2-02-FULL-66-22. Next base: position 9,273 of record JBGPQZ010000060.1, on the reverse strand, counting down.
CGCCACCGCGCGCTCGCCGTCCTTGACCCGCATCAGGCCGTCATCGGTCACCCGCCCGATGATCACCGCGTCGAGGTCCCACTTCTCGAAGATCCGCATCACCTCGGTCTCGCGCCCCTGGTGGACGACCAGGAGCATGCGCTCCTGCGACTCCGAGAGCATCACCTCGTAGGGGATCATCCCGGTCTCGCGCAGCGGGACCTTGGCCAGGTCGATCTCGATGCCCGTGCCGCCCCGACTGGCCATCTCGCAGGTGGAGCAGGTCAGCCCGGCCGCGCCCATGTCCTGGATGCCCACGATGGCGTCCCCGGCCATGAGCTCGAGGCAGGCCTCGATCAGGAGCTTCTCGCGGAAGGGGTCCCCCACCTGGACCGTGGGGCGCCGCTCCTCCGAACCCTCGCTGAAGGTCTCGGAGGCCATGGTCGCGCCGTGGATCCCGTCGCGGCCCGTCTTGGCCCCGACGTAGATCACCGGGTTCCCCACCCCCCCCGCGCGCGCCAGGAAGATCCGGTCCTTGGGGGCGATCCCCAAGCACAAGACGTTGACCAGGGGGTTCCCCGCATACGTCTCGGAGACGTGGAGCTCCCCGCCCACCGTCGGCACGCCGACGGCGTTCCCGTATCCCGCGATCCCCCCCACCACGCCGGCCGCCACGAACCGGCTCTTGACGTCGGTGAGAGGGCCGAAGCGCAGGGGGTCCAGCAGGGCGATGGGCCGGGCGCCCATGGTGAAGATGTCCCGGATGATGCCCCCCACGCCCGTCGCCGCGCCCTGGTGCGGCTCGATGAAGGAGGGATGGTTGTGGCTCTCCATCTTGAAGACGATGGCGAGCCCCTCGCCGATATCCACCACGCCGGCGTTCTCGCCGGGCCCCTGCAGGATGCACGGCCCTTTCGTCGGCAGGCTCTTCAGGTAGACGCGGGAGCTCTTGTAGCTGCAGTGCTCCGACCACATCACGGAGAAGATCCCGAGCTCGGTGAAGTTCGGCTCGCGACTCAGGATCTCGCGGATGCGCTGGTACTCCTCCGGCGTGATGCCGTGCTGGGCGATGAGGTCCGGGGTGATCTGTCGCGGTTCGCGCATGCAGCGTCCTCGTCAGGGGAAAGCGGCCGCAGGCGGGCTCAGGCCGGCCGCGCGGCGCTGGCGTCCAGCATCCCGCGGAAGAGGCCGAGGCCGTCCTCGGATCCGAGGATGGCCTCGGCCGCCCGCTCCGGGTGCGGCATGAGGCCGAGGACGTTCCGGGCCTCGTTGCAGATGCCGGCGATGTTCTCCAGCGCCCCGTTCGGGTTGGCCTGCTCCGTGATCCGGCCGTCCGGCGTGGCGTAGCGAAACACGATCTGGTCGTTCGCCTTGAGCCGCGCGAGCGTCTCGGGCGCCGCGTGGTACCGGCCCTCCCCGTGCGAGATGGGGATCTTCAGGACCTGCGCCGGGGTGAGCCCTCGCGTGAACGGCGTCTCCAGGCTCTCGGTGCGGATGTGGACCCAGTGGCAGCGGTACTGGAGCGACGTGTTCCGCAGGAGCGCGCCGGGCAGCAGCCCCGCCTCGCACAGAATCTGGAAGCCGTTGCAGCTCCCCATCACCGGCCCCCCCTCCCGGGCGAAGCGCACCACGGCGTCCATGATCGGGGAGAAGCGGGCGATGGCTCCGCAGCGCAGGTAGTCCCCGTGGGCGAAGCCGCCCGGGAGGATCAGGCAGTCGTAGCCGCGGAGCGAGGTCTCCTTATGCCAGACATAGCCCCAGTCGCAGCCGAGAACGTCCTGGCAGACGTGCGCGAAGTCCTGGTGGCTCCAGGTGCCGGGGAAGAGCAGAATCCCGCACTTCATCCCGCCACCTCGCGGAGCTCGAAGACGTAGTCCTCGATGACCGGATTGGCCAAGAGCTTCCGGCACATCTCGTCCACCTGCGCCCGGGCCCGCACCGGGTCGCTCTCGGCGAGCCGGAGGACCATGAACTTCCCGATCCGGCAGTCCTCGACAGTCGTGAATCCGAGGCTGGCGAGGCCGCTCCTCACGGTGTCGCCTTGCGGATCCAGGACGCTCGGCTTCAGGGTGACATGGATCCTGGCTTCAAGCATGGAGACTCCTCATCATGAATGGGCCGCCGGCCGCCGGTGGCGGCCCGCGGCCCGGAAAGCGATCGGTGCTCCCTGTCGGAATTCGCTGTCGCCCCGTCAGGCACAGACGCGCTGGAAAATCTCCTGGTAGGCCGCGACCTCGCGGGCCGGACTTCGGCGCAGGCGATCCTTCCCCAGGCGCTCGCGCGTGGTCCGGTCCCAGAAACGGCAGCCGTCCGGCGTGAGATCGTCGCCCACCATCAGCCGCCCCGCCTGCCGGCCGAACTCCAGCTTGAAGTCCACCAGCAGGATGTCCCGTTCCGCGAAGAACGGCAGGAGGACCCGGTTCGTGCGGAGCGTCATGTCGCGGATGGCCCGCAGCTCCTCGGTGGAGGCCAGCCCCAGGGCGCCCACGTGCGTCTCGTTGATCAGCGGATCCCCCAGCGCGTCGCTCTTGTAGTAGAGCTCCAGGACCGGCGCCGGGAGCGCCGTCCCCGCCTCCATCCCCAGCCGCTTGGCCAGGCTCCCCGCCACGGTGTTCCGCAGGACCACCTCGAGCCGCACCATTTCCAGCCGGCGCACCAGCATGTCCCGCGGACCGACGACCTCCAGGAAATGGGTGGGGATCCCGTTCGTCTGGAGGAGTTCGAACAGCCTCGCCGAGATCTGGTTCTTCAGAGCCCCCCGCCGCGGCAAGGGGCGGCGGGCCGTTGCCTTCGCGGCTCCCGCGACCCGCGGGGCGTCCTTGAACCGCTGGATCAGGCGCGCGGGATCCGTCGTCTCGTACAGGATCTTCCACTTGCCCTCGTACAGCTTGCGGCCCCGCGGAGGCTGCGGCATGGCTCCCTCCAGCTTCGCAGATCGTCAGGCAAGCCCGACGCGCCGGAAGATCTCATCGACGTGGCGGAGATGATACTCCAGATCGAAACAGCCTGCAATCTCCCCTTCGCCGAGGATGGCACGCACCTCGGGGTCGGCCAGGAGGAGATCCTTGAACTCCGCGCCCGTCTCCCAGGCCTGCATGGCGTTCCGCTGGACCAGCTGGTAGGCGGTCTCGCGCGAGGCCCCGGCCCGCGTCATCTCCAGGAGCACCTGCTGCGAGAAGATGACGCCGTGGGTGGCGTTGAGGTTCCGCCGCATCTGCTCCGGATAGACCCGCATGCCCTTCACGATCTCGGTGAAGCGCGCCAGGAGGTAGTCCAGGAGGATCGTGCCGTCGGGCAGGATCACCCGCTCCACCGACGAGTGGCTGATGTCTCGCTCGTGCCAGAGGGCGACGTTCTCCAGCCCCGCCTGGACGTTGGAGCGCAGCAGGCGCGCCAGGCCCGAGACCTGCTCGCAGGAGACCGGGTTCCGCTTGTGCGGCATGGCCGATGAGCCCTTCTGGCCCTCGGAGAACGGCTCCTCCACCTCCCGCACTTCGGTCCGCTGCAGGTGGCGAATCTCCGTGGCGAACTTGTCCAGCGAGGCGCCCACGATGCCCAGCAGGGCCAGGTACTCCGCGTGCCGATCGCGCTGGACGATCTGGCTGGAGATGGGCTCGGGCTTGAGGCCCAACCCGCGGCAGACGTACTCCTCCACGAAGGGCGGCACGTTGGCGAACGTCCCCACCGCCCCCGACAGCTTCCCGTAGCTGATCACGTCCCGCGCGCGCAGCAGGCGCTCCTGCGCCCGCCGCACCTCCATCAGCCACATGGCCAGCTTGAGGCCGAAGGTGGTCGGCTCGGCGTGGATGCCGTGGGTGCGGCCGATCATGGGCGTGCGCTTGTGTGTGACGGCCAGCGCGGTCAGCGCCGCCTCCAGCGCGGCCGCATCCTCGAGCAGGAGGTCTGCCGCCCCCCGCATCTGACAGGCGAGGCAGGTGTCCAGGATGTCGGACGAGGTGAGCCCGAGGTGGATGTAGCGGGACGCCGGGCCCACGCGCTCCGCCACGGCCTCGGTGAAGGCCACCACGTCGTGCTTCACCCGCCGCTCGATCTCGTCGATGCGCGGGACCAGCTCGGCCATGTCGAAGGTCGCCTTGGCCTGGATCTCGGCCACGGCCTCCCGCGGGACCACGCCCAGCTCGGCCCAGGCCTCGCACGCCAGGATCTCGATCCGGAGCCAGAGGGTGAAGCGGTTGGCGGGTTCCCAGATGGCGGCCATCTTCGGGCGGGAGTAGCGTGCAATCATGAGTCTCTCCTCTCGAGAGGGTTCAAGGCTCGGCGGGGCGGAGACTGAGCTGGCGACCTCAACCAAGGGACGGATGCAGGCTATCACAGACAGGAAGCAGAGACAACCTGTCGGCCCTGTGAGGACTGCTCTGTCGGGCCAGGCGGCGGAAGGCGACATAGCCCACCACAACATCCCGGATGACGGGCGGCGACCTGTCGACTGATGGCCCCAAGACAGATCGAGCCCGGATTTGGGTCCGGGCTCCGATCACCAGAGTGACTTGGCTGGGATCAACCCTTGGAAGTGAGGACGAACGATGCCGCGCCAGGATATTGCTTACCAGGATGAGGCTTTGAGGTCCAATCCGTCGTCTGAACGATCACCTTGGCCGGCTCCTGAAGCGGAAAACGAGCTGCCCGTTCAATGCGCTCCGCCGCCTCTGGATGCCGCATAAGAAGGCTTTCCACCGTGGGCTTTCGAGAAGTCTTCACCTTAATCCCCTTTCATGCGTACCAGCAGTCATCCTGCTTGTTCTATGCTTGTTCTAGAATAGGGGACGCTCCCACTTCTGTCACCTCATAGAATAGGGGACGCTCCCACTTCTGTCACCTCATGCGTCGTCCCCCGGACAACCTCCGAAGCGTTGCGCCGATGGCGCCGACTGTGCTACCCTTCGCAGTGCCATGCTCCGCGGACCACGATTGGATGCCCCTGGCACCCTGCACCATGTCATGGTGCGGGAAATCGAGCGGACGATCATCTTCCAGGATGACACCGATCGGGTCGATTTCCTCCGGCGACACCGACGCCTAGGGCATCTGTTTCAGAACCGGTATAAGTCGATTGTGCTGGAAGAAGAACCGTACCGGCTCGAGCGGATCCGCTACCTCCATACACCCCTGCCCGTCTTTGCGAGCTTGGCGATCTTAGCGTGAAACATCCGGGATGAACCACGCGGGCGCGGCGGTTGCCCGCGCTGCTTCTCTCCCCAGGCTCCGCGGCTCCGCAGGCGGCGGGTGACATCGACGCACAAAGGGGGTTCGGCATGTACCTGGAGACGTTGCACCGTTCGGCCCGCGAGAGGACCGTCCGCTCGCTCGTGATCGGCGCCGGGGAGTACGGCTTCTCGTTCGTCGCCCAGTCCTGCCGGACACCCGGCCTGGAGGTGTCCGCCATCCACGCCCGGAGGGTCGAGCGGGGGGTTGCGGCCTTCCGGCACGCCGGAATACCGGACGAGGCCATCCAGGTCTGCGAGACCCTGGCGCAGGCCGAGGCGGCGCTCGGCGCCGGAAGGGTCGTGGTGTCGAACGATCCTTTCATGCTGATGCGGCTCCCGCTCGATATCGTCGTCGAGGCGACGGGCGCCCCTGAGGCGGCGGCCGTCCACGCCGATGCGGCCCTGCGCAGCGGGAAGCATGTGGCCATGGTGTCCAAGGAGGCCGATTCCGTCGTCGGGCCGCTCTTCCACCGCCGGGCGAAGGCGGCGGGGCTGGTCTACACGCCCGTCGACGGCGATCAGCCGAGCCTGCTCATGCAGCTGGTCATGTGGGCCCAAGTGATCGGGCTCGAAATCCTCTGCGGAGGGAAGACCAGCGAGTACGATTTCGTCTACGACCCCGCCGCCAAGCGGGTCACCAGCCTGGACCACACGGTGCAGGTCCGCGGCTTCGACGCCCTCTGGGACCTCGGGGCGCGCGAGGCCCGCAGCCTGATCCGGGCACGGGCCGAAGCCCTGGCGGGGATTCCGCAGCACACGGTCCCGGACCTCCTGGAGATGGGGCTCGTGGCCAACGCCACGGGGCTGGCCCCGGATATCCCCGCCTTCCACGCCCCCGTCGCGCGCACGCCGGAGATCGCGGATGTCCTCGTCCCCAGCGACATGGGGGGGATTCTGCAGGGAACGGGCCGGGTGGATGTCGTCAACTCGTTGCGGCGCCCCGATGAAGCCAGCTTCGCCGGCGGGGTGTTCGTGGTGGTCCGCTGCGAGGATCGAAAATCGTGGGAGGTCCTGCGCGCCAAGGGGCATGTGGTCAGCCGGTCCGGCGACGCGGCGATGATCTATCGGCCCTCGCACCTCCTCGGCGTGGAATCGGCCACGACCGTGCTCGCCGCCGTGCACCACGGCCGCTCCTCGGGCCCGGACGACATCCGGCCGCGCTTCGACGTGGTCGGATGCGTCACCAAGCCCCTTCCGATGGGCACCGTCCTGGCGGCGACCGGTCATCATCACGAGATCGAGGGGGTGGAGGGCCGCCTCGTCCCCGCCCACAGGGCCGCGGGGGCGAATCCCATCCCCTTCTATCTGATGGCGAACAACAGGCTCGTGCGCGACGTCCCCGCGGGGACCATCATCACGGCGGAGATGGTCGAGCCTCCCAGGGACTCCCTGCTGTGGAGCCTCCGACGAGAGCTCGACGAGGTGTTCGGCCTCTGCTGAGACGGCCGGGCCTCGCCACGCCACGCGGCTGCAGCCCCGGTTCGATTCGCAGCCTGGCACGGGTGGATCCGGCGGAAAAGTTTTCTAACCAGAAATAGGGAAGGAGATTCGAGATGAAAACAGATTTGTTCAGTCACAAGTTGGTAAGAATGGCTGTCTTGGCGCTCTTTGCGGTTCTGTGCCTTGCCGTGCAGGTGCAGGCCGGCGAATTCACGCCGACCAAACCGATTCAAGTGATCGCTGCCGCCGCCCCGGGCGGAGGCAGCGACGTCATGGCCCGGACGATCGCGCAGATCGTGGCCAGCGAGAAGCTGTCCCCGCAGCCGATGATCGTCCAGAACATCCCCGGCGGCGGCAGCGCCATCGGCACCACCCAGGTGGCGAAGATGAAGGGGGACACCCACGCCCTCCTGGTCTTCAACCCCGCCTCGGTGGCCGGCTTGCTGGTGGCCGGGAAGGGCGCCGCGACCGTCCGGGACCTCACGATGATCGCCCAGCTCGCCCTCGATGAGCAGTTCATCGTCGTGCGGACCGATTCCCGCTTCAAGACCGTCCAGGAGATCGTGGCCGAATCCAAGAAGAAGGAGAACTCCCTCTCGATCGCCGGCGCGGATCAGGCCGATCGCGCCTGCAGCCGGCTGTTCGAGATTGCCGCCGGGATCAAGATGCGGTTTGCCCAGTTTAACAGCGGCGGAGAAACCGTCACGGCCCTGCTGGGCGGCCATGTGGACATGATATGGGCGAACCCCCCGGAATTCATCTCCCAGTATGACGCCAAGCTGGTCCGTCCGATCATCGTCGCCCAGGAGAACCGCATCCCGCAGTTCAAGGACGTTCCCACCTTCCGGGAAAACGGCCTGGATGTCATCTTCAAGTTCTACCGCGGCGTTGTCGCCCCCCCAGGACTGTCCCCCGAGGTGGTCGCCTACTACGAGGGCATGATGAAGAAGCTGAACGAGACCAAGGCGTGGAAGGAAAACTACCTGGCCAAGAACATGCTGAGCCCCGCCTGGCAGAACAGCAAGGAGTTCACCAAGACCATCACCGACAGCAACGCGATGTTCGAGGATACGCTGAAGAGCCTCGGACTGATCAAGTAGCGCATGATTTCACCATACCGCTGAGCCTGTAACAGGAAAGCACAGGGGAGTCGTTCTTCCCCCTGTGCTTTCCTGTGATATCCCGCGTCGGCTGCCGGGGGGAAAGACGATGTGGTATGCGAACATCATCGCAGGTGTAGCGGTTCTCCTGCTGGGGATCGCCACGACCAGCGCGGCCTGGCTGACTCTGCCCTACTCCGGCGACTTCGGCCCGGGGCCGGGCTTCCTGCCCCTCTGGCTGGGGATCATCATGGCGGTCTGCTCCATCCCGGTCATCATCACAGACCTCAGGAGCCAGGATAGATCGGAGAAGCTATTCCGGCCGGAGACCACGAAGTGCCTCAAGGTGCTCCTCCTGATTGTGATGGTATTCCTCATCATCCTGCCGGTCCTCGGCTTTTCCGCCGGCCTTGCCCTCATCACGGGGGCCGGCATGCGCCTCATGGGAAAACACGGTTGGGTCTCCTGCGTGATGACCGCGGTCGGGACGGCCGTATGCATCCATTACCTCTTCGGCCAGTGGCTCAGTATCCCGTTACCGGGAGGAATGCTCGGGTGGTAGAAGCAGAAAAGGAAGCCTCCAATGGACCTGCTGCATAACCTCTATACCGGGTTCACCATCGCGCTGACCTGGCAGAATCTGCTCTGCTGCACCGCGGGCGTGTTCTTCGGTCAACTGATCGGGATACTGCCGGGGATCGGCGCGCCGACCGCGATCGCGCTGCTCCTCCCCCTGACCTTCTCCGTCAATCCGACCTCGGCCATCATCATGTTCGCCGGGATCTACTACGGCGTGGCCTACGGGGGGACGATCACCTCGGTCCTCATCAATGTTCCAGGGGAGTCCTCTTCCGTCATGACCTGCCTGGACGGCTACCAGATGGCTCAGAAGGGGCGAGCGGGGGCTGCGCTCTCGATCGCGGCCATCGGGTCGTTTGCCGCCGGGACGGCCTCCATCGTCCTGCTGATGTCCTTTGCCCCGGCGCTGGCCAGGCTTGCACTCCGCTTCGGCCCGGCGGAATACTTCGGCCTCGCCGTCATGGCCTTCGGCCTGCTCACGGTCTTCGGCAGCGGGTCGCCCTTCAAGATCGTCATCTCCACCGTCGCCGGCGTGTTGATCTCGACGGTCGGCATGGATGGCGTGAGCGGCATGCCCCGCCTCACCTTCGGCATCACCCAGCTCCTTGGCGGCGTCGACTTCATCGTGATCATCTGCGGTATCTTCGGTCTGGCCGAGGTCTTCAACAGCATCGAAGAGCCGGAGAGCGGTCTCGTCGTCAAGGAGAAGTTCAAGCTCAGTGAGGTCTTCCTGACGTGGCAGGAGTGGGTCGACAGCCGCTGGGCGATCGTCCGCGGCGGAGTGATCGGGTTTCTGATCGGCCTCATTCCGGCCGGCGGAATTACCACCGCGTCGTTTCTCGCCTACTTGGCGGAAAAGAATGCGTCGAAACACCCGGAGACCTTCGGAAAGGGCGACATCGCCGGCGTCGCCGCGCCGGAATCGGCCAACAACGCCGCCTCGATCAGCG
>JBGPQZ010000059.1:0-13272 GCA_041489335.1 Methylomirabilia bacterium | reverse complement strand
CGATCCTCGGCCAGCAGGACTTGACGGAGCGGCGTGTGGCCGAAGACGATGGGCTTGGGGAACTTGCCGACGAACTTGAAGAACTCCTGGCGGATCCAGATCAGGTCGTGCAGGCTCTGCTCCACCAGGGGGACCATCGGTCGGATCCCCGCGTGGACGAAGAGGTAGTCGGGCGTCTCGTACATCGTCCGGAGATCGTGGAAGAAGGCGAGATGCGCCGACGGGATGTCGTCCGGGTCCCCGCCATAGCTCGCCAGCGTAGCCTCACCGCCGTTGACGAGGAATAGCTCCTCATCCTGGCCCGCCAGGAAGTTCCGCAGCATGTGCTCGTGGTTTCCCAGCAGGAAGACGCATCGGTACGGAAGCGTGAGCAGATAGTCCACGACCTCCCGCGACTGGGGGCCCCGGTCGATGTAATCCCCCACGAAGATGACCTCGTCCCCCGGCTGGGGCCCCGCCTTGGCGAGGAGGCCCTGCAGCGGCTGCAGGCACCCGTGGATGTCTCCGACCACGTAGGTCGTGGGCCCGGCCGGACTCTCCTCGGCCTCGCTCAACCATCGGCGCATGGGTCGCTTCCACTCCAGCTCGTGGCGCACGGCGCATGGCTCGACGCTCGCGCATGAGCCATGAACGATGTGCTACTGCTGTCTTAGAGTCCCTTCAGTCTGGCGGCCCAGAGGAGTGCGAGCTTGGTGACACCGCAGGTGATGCGGTCATCCTGGACCATGGCGAGAGCCTCGGCAAACGGGAACGCCCGGCGCTCGAGCGCCTCGTCCTGATCGGCCGGCAGGGGATCCTCGACGAGATCCTCGGCGACGAAGATGTGGATAATCTCGTCCAGGTAGGCGTTATTCGGCCAGAGCCCGCCCAACCGCGTGAGGCGCCCCGCGCGGTAGCCCGCCTCTTCCCTGAGCTCCCGCTGGGCCCCGGCCTCGGGCGACTCGCCGGGCTGCATCCCGCCGCCAGGAACCTCCCAGCAGAACTCCCCGGGAATGTGACGGTACTGGCGGACCAGGACCACCTCCCCCTGGGCGGTGAGGGCCACGACCCCGGCACTGGAGCCGAGCCGCATGGCGGGATACGACCGTTGCTGGCCATCCGGCAGCTCCAGCAGATCCTCCCGGATCAGGACGCGCTCCCCCTGGTAGAGCGTCCGGCTGCCCAGCTTCGTCCATGGTTTCAGCATGAATCTTTGCCTATTCCTTCTTCTCTCCCGGGACACTCCATTCGAGTCGAGATCCGACAGCGAGAACCGACAGCGAAATGGGAAGCGGCCATCGATCGCTCCCGCTGTCCCTGTCGCTATACGTATCCCTGTCGCTGTCGCCCCGTCAGCCGTTCGCCAAGACGGCGCGCAGCGCCTCCACCTGCGGGGGCTCGCCGCAGACGATGAGGAAGTCGCCCGCCTGGAGCCGGTACGAGGCCTTCGGATTGTAGCTGTACCCGCCCGCCTCGTGGCGGACGGCAATCACCACCAGCCCTACCCGGTTATGGAGGTCGAGCTCCCCCAGCGTCTTTCCGCAGGCCGGCAAGCTGGACTCGATCCCCGCCTCCTCGACCCGGAGCGCCCGTCCCGGGTCTCGCAGCATCGTGTCCAGGAACGACACCACGTGGGGCCGGATCATCTCCGAGACCATGCGCAACCCGCCGATCTGGTTGGAGGAGACCACCACGTCCGCCCCTGCCTTCCTGAGCTTGGGAAGGCTTTCGTCCTCGATGAGCCGGCTCACGATTCGGATGCCCGGGTTCATCTCGCGCGCCGTCAGGATGACGAAGAGGTTGTCCTTATCCGACGGCAGCGTGGTGATGAGACCGCGCGCCGCCTCGAGGCGGGCCCGGGTCAGGACCTCCTCGTCCGTGGCGTCGCCCTCGATCATCGGAACGGCGGCCAGCCGGCCCCGATGCTTGAGGCGCTCCAGGTTTTGCTCGATCACCACGCAGGGGGTGTTCGTCTGGAGCAGTTCCTCGACCACGTGCTTGCCCGTCTCCCCCGCCCCGCAGACGATGATGTGCCCGTTGAGTCGTCCCAGCGCTTTTTCCATGCGTCGCTTCCCCAGGATATCGCGTAGCTCACCTTCGACGATGGACGCGGTCACCACGCTGAGGCCGTAGGCCAGCGTGCCGGTCCCGCACAGAATGAGGCCCATCGCCACCAGGCGCCCCCCGGTCGAAAGCGGGTGGACCTCGCCGAAGCCGACCGTGGAGAGTGTGATGGCGGTCATGTAGAGGGCGTCGAAGAACGACCAGCCCTCCACCAGCATGAAGGCCATCGTCCCTGCCGTGAAGACTATCACGAACAGGAGAGCGATGACCGCGAGTCGCCGCTGCAGATCCATCCGTGCCCACCCTCAGGTGCGGGCCTGACGAACCCCTCCGGAACCCCCGCGAGGGCCGAACGCGCTCAGGAGAAGAGCAGGAGCGGGTCCTCGACCCGCAGGACGTCCTGGGCGTAGAACGCCTGACCGTACTTGGCCCCGACCTGGGCCCCCAGGAAGCTGGCGTTGGCCGTGAGTCGCGTGGGGAAGAACTTCGGCCGGTCCGACCGGTCGAACTGCGACTTGTGGTTGGCCAGGGCCTGGACGGCCTGCGGGAACTCCTCGTCCACCGGGACGATGAAGGTCGGCTTCATGAACGGGGGCAGGAAGTAGTAGAGCATCTTCCGGACGGCGTGGGGCGCCCCCTCGGCGGGAAACTTCTCCAGGTGCGCGAAGTTGACCCCGTGCGTGACGACGTTCCCGCAGGCGATGTGGTCCGCGTGACCGCGCCCGCGGCCGGGCTCGAGGCCATAGTAGGGCGCCAGGACGATCTGGGGCCGGTACTTTCTCACCCGCGAGGCCACGAGAACGCGATTCGCGTACGAGTCCTCCAGGCGGGTGTCCCCCAGGTCCAGGACCTCGTGCACGTCGAGCTTGAGGTCGCGGGCCGCGCCGCGGGTCTCCTCGCGCCGGATCTCCGGCGTCCCGCTGCCCATGTCCCCCTCGGTCAGGAGGATCATGCCCGTCCGATAGCCGCGGGCCTTCATCTTCAGCAGGAAGGCCCCCGTGCCGATCTCGGCATCATCCGGATGGGGCCCGAACGTCAGGAAATGCAGTGGCTCTGTCATATGCGATCCTTTCTCCCGATGCCCCGCGTCGCGGGGCTCGGCTCATGTGCTGCAAACCGCGAGGAAGCTTAGGGGGGCTGCACCCAAAAGTCAATTCCGCCGTTGGCGGACCACGCGCCGACCCGGGCGGGCCCGGAGCGGCGCCCACCCACCTCAGATGCGGGCGAACTCGCCCAGTGTGGGAATGTACACGCCCGGCACCCCCAGCTCGGTCAGGTGTCGGCCGAAGGCGGCCGCCTGCTCCTCTTCCCCGTGGATCAGGAACGTCCGCTGGAGGCGCCCCTGGCAGCGCTCGACGAAATCCAGCAGGTCGTTCTTGTCGGCGTGGGCGCTGAAGGCATCCATGATCACCACCTCGGCCTCCAGGGCCCGCTCCACCCCGAAGATCTTGACCTGCGGCTTTCGTTCCGCGATGCGGCGCCCCAACGTGTGCTCTGCCATGAAGCCGATGATCAGGACCGTGTTCTTGGCATCCTCGACGGCGTTCCGTAGATGGTGCAGGATCCGCCCCGCTTCACACATCCCCGAGGCCGCGATGATGATCATCGGCCCCTCCATGCCGTTCAGCCCCTTCGACTCCTCCGCGCTGCTGACGTACCGGAGGTTTTCGAAACCGAAGGGGTCGCCGTTCTGCCGCATGAAGGTCAGCGTCTCCTCGTCGAAGCACTCGGGGTGCCGCTCGAAGACCTCCGTGATCCGGACCGAGAGCGGGCTGTCCACGTAGACGGGGATGCGCGGGATCGCCTGCCGGTCCATCAGCCGGTGCAGCGCGTACACGAACTCCTGGGTGCGCTCCAGCGAGAAGCTGGGCACCAGGATCTTCCCCTTCCGCGCGGCCGTGCGGTTGACCACCTCGGCGAGCTGCGCCTCCATCCCGGCCATGGGCGAGTGCAGCCGGTCGCCGTAGGTGGTCTCCACCAGCAGGACCTCGGGGGGCTCGGGAATCTCGGGGTCGCGCAGGATGGCCATGTTCCGCCGGCCCAGGTCCCCGCTGAAGACCAGGCGCAGCTTCTCCCCGTCCCGGTCGATGTCCAACTGGACGATGGCCGAGCCCAGCACGTGCCCCGCGTCCCAGAAGGTGCAGGTGACCCCCGGCAGGACCGGTGTCGGCCGATGGTAGTCCAGCGACTGGAAGTGGTTCAGGGCGGCCAGCGCGTCCTCCTCGGTGTAGAGGGGCACGACCGGCTCCCCGAGCTCGTCCCGGTGCTTCCGGTTGAGGAACTCCGCGTCCGCCTCCTGGATCCGCGCCGCGTCCCGCAGCATCACGTCGCAGAGGTCCCGCGTGGCGGGCGTGCAGACGATCCGCCCCCGGAACCCGTGCTTGACCAGGCTGGGGAGGTTCCCCGAGTGGTCGATGTGGGCGTGCGACAGGACCACCGCGTCCACCCCGCCGGGATCGAAGGGGAAGTTCCGGTTCCGCTCGTTCGACTCCCGGCGGCGGCCCTGGTACAGCCCGCAGTCCAGGAGGAGGCGCGTCCCGTCGAGTTCCAGCAGGTGCTGCGATCCCGTCACGGTTCGCGCGGCCCCGGCAAAAAAGATGCGCATGAAATCCTCTCCTCTGCTCCCCTGATCGCTAAGCAGCCAATTGTGCCAGCGTCTCGGTCAGCACCTCGATGCCCCGCAGGATGTCCTCGGGCGCCGCATACTCGTCGGGATTGTGGCTGATCCCCTGCCGGCAGGGGATGAAGATCATGCCCGCGGGCGTGAGCCGCGCCATGTTCATGGCGTCGTGCCCCGCCCCGCTCGGCATGCGGCGGCAGGCGGCGCCCACCCGCCGGCAGGCCTCTTCGATGGTCCCGATGACGGTCGGGTGGAGCGGGACCGGCACGTCCGTGGAGAGCGTCTCGGCCGTGACGCGCGTGCCTTCGCCGTCCGCGATCCGGGCGGCCGCCTCGCGGACCGCCTCGACCGTAGCTGCGATGGTCGCCTCGTCGATCCCCCGGATGTCCACCCACAGCAGGACGCGGCCCGGCACCACGTTCATGGCACCGGGATGGACCTGCATCACTCCCACTGTCCCCACGATCCGGCGGTCGGCCCTCTTCTCGGCCTCTTCCTCCACGGCCAGCACCATCCGGGCCGCGCTCACCAGGGCGTCGCGCCGCTTCCCCATGGGCGTCGTGCCCGAGTGCGAGGCCATCCCCTCCACGGTCAGCTTGAGCCGGACCGGGGCGGCGATCGCCTCCACCACGCCGATGGGGAGGCCCGCCTCCTCCAGCACGGGGCCCTGCTCGATGTGCATCTCCACGAACGCCTTGAACTCCTCGGGCCGCCGCACCGCCTCGGGAATCCGCTCGAGGTCGAGTCCCCGCAGGGCGAGGGCCTGGGAGAGCGTGGTCCCGCCGAGGTCCTTGAGCTTCCGCCAGGCCTCCACGCTGGCCATCCCGGTCATCGCCTTGCTCCCCATGGTGTGGATGGAGAACCGGCTGGACTCCTCGCCCCGGAAGACGATGAGTTCCACGGGATGCCGGAACGGGCCCCGCTCCCGCAGCCGGCGGACGGCGGCCAAGCCCGCCACCGAGCCCACCACGCCGTCGTAGTTGCCCCCCTCCGGCACGGTGTCGAGGTGGGACCCCGTGGCCACCGCCGGCGCCTGCGGCTCGCGCCCCTCCAGCCGTCCGATCAGGTTGCCGAACGCGTCCGTCCGGACGCGAAGGCCCGCCTCGCGCATCAGATCGGCGAAGCAGTCGCACGCCGCCCACTCCGCCTCGCTGAACACCAGCCGCGTGAAGCCCCGCTCCCCTTTACCGAATCGGGCAATCTGCTCGAACGCCGCCACGACCCACGCCGTATCCATCGCCGCACCCCCCTGGGTGAACGCACCCGGCGCGCGTCCTCTCGCTCCACCGCGATCCCTGTCGCCGTCCTTTTCCCGCGCCTGGCGTGCTATACTCGTCGGGCCGCTCCCGACGTCACCCGGGAAAACGCGTGCAGGACGGGGAATCCATGCCGAGAATCGTGAGCGAGATCAACCGCATCGTTCGGACCCTCACCGCGACCGGCCGCCGCTGGGACCCGACGGCCGTCGGGGCCATCGCCGAGGCCTCGCGCGACCCGTTCCAGGTGCTGGTCTCCTGCCTCATCAGCCTGCGGACCAAGGACGAGGTGACGGCCGAGGCCTCGGCCCGCCTCTTCCGGCTGGCCAGAACCCCCCGGGCCCTGCTGGCCTTGCCCGCACCGCGAATCGCCCGCGCCATCTACCCGGCCGGCTTCTACCGGACCAAGGCGCGGACCATCCGCGAGATCTGCCGGGTCCTCCTCGAACGGCACGGCGGCAAGGTGCCCGACACGATGGAAGCCCTCCTCGCCCTGAAGGGGGTGGGCCGGAAGACCGCCAACCTGGTCCTCACCATCGGCTTCGGCAAGCCGGGCATCTGCGTGGACACCCACGTCCACCGCATCAGCAACCGGCTGGGGATCGTGACCACGAGGACGCCGGAGCAGACGGAGTTCGCCCTCCGCGAGGTCCTGCCTCCCCGCCACTGGATCCCCTACAACGACCTCCTGGTCAGCTTCGGCCAGAACGTCTGCAAGCCGATCTCGCCCCTGTGCAGCGCCTGCCCCGTGGCCACCCTCTGCCCGCGCAGGGGCGTCGGCCTCCACCGCTGACCCGCCGGCACACCAGCGGCGCGGACGCCTCGCACAGAGTATCCAGTCAACCGCGTCCAGGTCAATCTAAAACCCACGGGCGGAGGCCGCTCGGTCGACCACGCCCTCACCCCTCCAGTCGGCCCTCGGCGATGCGCATCCGGTTCACCAGGGCGTGGGCCTGGCGGATCGGTTCCGGGACGCGGTACCTGGGGGCGCAGGCCAGGATGGTCGCCACGGCGGTCGGGAGGCTGATCCGGTGTCCCACTGACACGAAGACGGGCGTCACGCCCTCCCGGGTCCGGAGGACTGCGCCGATGACCTCGCCCTCGTGGACCAGGTCGGACACGCCCCCTCGCTCCGGGTCGGGCGGCTGGAATTCCCCCACCAGGACGCTCTTGGCGCAGCCGATGGTCGGGAGGTCGACCAGCAAACCAAAGTGGCAGGCGAGCCCAAATCGCCGCGGATGGGCGGTGCCGTGGCCGTCGCAGATCAGGCAGTCGGGCCGCGTCCGGAGTCGCTCCCAGGCCTCGAGCCCCGCCGGCGCCTCCCGGAAGGAGAGCAGGCCCGGCACGTAGGGAAAGGCCGCCCGGCACCGGACGGTGGCCTCCTCGATCGGCTCGAACCCCGGCAGCCGCATGACCACGATGGCGGCGAAGATCCAGGGCGAGCGCCGGTCGTACGACACGTCCATGCCGGCGACGATTCCGAAGCCGCCCCGCGAGGGGTCGCGGGCGAGGATGCGGGGCGCCAGCGCTTGCTGCAGGCGGATGGCCTCTCTCGGGGTGACGTCCCAGCCGTGGAGGCGACGGTACCGCATGTCACTCGGGAGGCCACCCAGAGGGTGCCCGGCGTGAGGCGTGAGGCGGGGAGGAAGCCTCGAGGACGCGGCCGTGGAGCAGGGAGTAGTGGCGAAAGCGGGAGGGCATGTGGGACCCGACCGAGCCCAGGACGATCACCAGGAGGAGCAGCGGGACGCGCTGCTCCCACCAGAGGGCGGAGGCGACCGTGAGCGCCACCTTGAGGACGACCAGGACGCCCATCCCCTGGTAGAGCCAATCGCAGGACCGGTACAGCTCCAGCAGGATGAGGCCCACACCGCTCGCGATCGTCAGGTACAGCAGGAGGAGGAGGCGATCCGGCGCCACCTCGAAGGCGTGGCCGCCCACGAGCAGGCTCGAGGCCAAGAGATGCAGGGTGCGACAGGCGACACTGATCCCCCGGTTGTACGGAAGGCGACGCGGCGCCGCGGGGAAGAGAAGCTCAATCAGGCGCGAGGGCATGGCCGCCGGCTCAGGAGTGGGGGAATCCGGGATGCGCCCTGATCCGGCGGATCTGGTCCAGGTGCTTTGCGTCGTGCGCCCCCGCCAGGGCCAGCCACTGGTAGAACGTGAGCTCCCCCAGCCGCACGTGCTGGAGTGTCACGTTCCCCACCACGCGGCCGTCCATCCGGCGGGCCACCTCCACGAGACGCTCGCGGCTCTCCACGAGGCCGGCCACGAGGCGCTCCAGCGGCCGATCGGGCGAGGGCAGAGCGGACTCCGGCGCGGTCGTCGGCTCGTTGTAGGCGGCGAGGTCGATCCGAAAGGCCGGCTCCGGCATGGCGCCGGGATCCCCGATCTGGCCGAGGCCCGCCGCCCGCTGGAGGATCTTGGAGATGGTCCGCGTCATGCTGCGCTCGGCCAGGCACAGATGGTCCAGGATCTCGCCGATGGACCATTTCCCGGGCGCCGACCGGAAGGCGAGCTGCGCCTCGCTGAGCCCCCGCACCTCCTCCAGGAGGGCCGCACGGGCGGCACCGTTCTGCTGCCAGACCTCTCGGAGCACCGGATGGATCCACTCTCCCGCGCCAGCCTCTTGGTTCATGTGCCCTCCACGAGACTCCGAGGCATTCGTCCCAGGTCTTCCTCGTGAGGCGTCAGGCGAGGTCGCTCCGCGCTCCACGCTGCACGCGCCAGGGCGCTACGCGCCGAACTTCGTCAGCCGCTCCGCGTTGGACATGATGATCGGCATCAGCTCCGCCGCGCGGAGACGGCCGAGGCTGCCGAACCGGCACGTTCGCTCGCAGAAGCCCTGCGCACCGTCCGGCCGGACCCACTTCGACCAGAGGAGGACGGGCACCGGATGCCAGCTATGGGCCTTGAAGAGGGCCGGCGTCGAATGATCCCCCGTCACCACGATGACGTCCGGCTTGAGCGCCAGCAGCCGCGGCAGCTCCCGGTCCACCTCCTCGACGACGTGGACCTTCTTGTCGAAGCTGCCGTCCTCACCGTAGCTGTCCGTCTTCTTGATGTGCATGAAGAAGAAGTCGTAGCCGGCGAAGTGCTTCTCGAGGGCGGCGAACTCGTCGGCCACCGTGTCGCCCCCCGCCTTGATCGGCTCCATGCCCACCAGCCGCGCCAGGCCTCGGTACATCGGGTAGATGGCGATGACGCCCGCACGGAGGCCGTAGAGGTCGGTCAGCTTCGAGATCTTTGGATACCTGGAGAAGCCCCGCAGGAGCACCATGTTGGCGGGGTGCTCGACGGCCAGCGCCTTCCTCGCCTCCGCCGCGAACTGGTTGGCCACCTCGGCCGCGCGCTCCGCGTGCGTGAGCTCGGCCCGAACGGGAAGCGGCGGCTTGCCCACTTCCTGCGGGTCGGTCTCGCTCAGACCCTCCTCCAGACCGGCGCCGCGGAAGAGGACCACGAACCGGTGCTCGCGCACCGGTTTCACCATCAGCTCGATGCCGGGAATCCGGATCTTCTCCAGGAGCGTGCACAGGCGCGCGCAGATCTCGGTCGGGATGCGCCCGGCGCGTCGGTCGGTGATCAGCCCCTCTCCATCCACCGAGCAGAAGTTGCCGCGCGCCGCCAGATCCTGGTCGGTCATGGCGATGTCGATGCCGACGGCCTCCAGGACGCCGCGCCCGATCCGATACTGGAGCGGGTCGTAGCCGAAGACGCCGAGGTGGCCCGGGCCGCTGCCGGGCGTGATCCCGGGGGCGACCGGATCGGCCAGCCCCAGGCTCGACCGCGCGGCCAGGGCATCCAGGTTGGGGGTCGCCGCCGCCTCCAGCTCCGTCTTCCCGTCGAAGGGCCGAGGCAGCCCGCCCACACCATCCATCACCAGGAGCACGATCTTCGTCTTGGCCGGTCTGGCCAGCGCCTTCAAATCCTCAAGCGGTATCATGTCCACGCCTCCCGTCGCGCGAGGTTTCCCGTCACACTCCGGTGCGGGATCATATCAGGTACGCCAACCCCCGTCCAGCCGAGAGGCCCCGCGGGCCAACGGCAGGCTCTGAGAACGGAATCCCGACCGACTACAGCAGTGCCGGCCCGTCGGATCGAGACGAGCCGGCACGCCACGGCTCAAAGGCATGCACCGGCTACGGCTGGGAATGGGAGCAGAACTCGGCGACCTTGGGCTGGACCAGACGGGCAAAGTCGGCGTAGGCCATGGTCACCAATTCATGGTGGTTCCCCGCCTGGAACACGATCGTGGATTGCCGGGCGAGCTCCTCGTCCACGTACACCTCCATCCCGTAGAGGTTGCCGAAGGGCGGCATCGTCCCCACGCCGCAGTCGGGGAACAGCGGGGCGAACTCCTGCTCGCGCGCGAGGCCGACGCCGGGCGTCTCGAAGACCTGCTCCAGGCGGCCCACCCCCACCTTGTAGGCCGCGGGCAGGACGGCCATCGCGAACTCGGTCCCACGCTTGACCATGACTACCTTGGCCATCGCCCTGCCCGAGATGTGGGATGCCGCGGCGATCTCCTGGGTGGTGTACGCCTCCCGATGCGGCGTCACCTCGTATTTCACCCCGTGGGAATCCAAGAACTCCTGCAGCCGCTTCACCATGGCCATGGCACACCTCCCCCAAGGCCTGTCCTGCCCTGGCTCTTCGGATGGTTAGGTCACCGCGCCCCCCATGCGACACCGAAGCGGAAACCGGCCTCCGACCGCCGACGATCTCCGAGGGACGACTCTAGCAGCTTCTTCAGCCTAGTCAAGACGGCTCCGTCGATGACCCATCGATGAACCACCTCGGGAAAGTCGGGGCCCTGCATCGAGGGTCAAACCCCTGCCGCCTGCTGAAGGATCTCAACAGAATGGTGAGGCCGCCGTGGGAGCGGATCAGCAGCGCCAAAGCCTGAGGATATTCCACCCCCGCTCAGCAGCTCTATGGCGCCGCTCCATCCACCGCCTCACTCCACGTCCATCGCCATGATGATGGCGGGCTCGGGAGGGTCCGCGTAGTAGCCCGCGAACTGGCCGCGCTCATGGAAGCCCATCCGCGCATAGAAGCGCTGCGCCTCCGCGTTGGACGCCCGCACGCGCAGCCAGAGGAGCGGTACGCCGAGCCGGCGGCCGAGGCTGATGGCCCGCCGGATGAAGGCCCGCCCCACCCCGCGCCGCCGCTGCGCGGACGCGACGGCGATGTTGATCAGGTCCGCCTCGCCCCCGAGGGCGCTCACCTCGACCCCGGCGTAGCCCAGCAGCTCGCCCGTCTGGGGGTCCTCGGCCACCCACAGCTCACCCCGCGTCGGCTCCGCCCGGGCGAAGGCGCGCAGGAGCTCCGCGAAGACGGGAAACGGCCAGGCCTCCCTGCCGAAGGTCTCGAACTCGAGGGCGGCGACCCGATCCAGGTCGCCCTCGGTCATCGGTCGGACGCGGAAACGGGACAGGGAAGGCATGGGCGGCCGTCCGGGGTCTGCCTCAGGCATTTGATCCGGATAGTTCACGGTTCTATTCGTGGATTATGCGGCTAGGCCGCCATGGGCAAGGTGAATCGGAAGGTCGAGCCTTTGTTCGGCTCGCTCTCCACGGTGATCCGGCTCCCGTGGCCCTCGACGATCTGCTTGGCCACGGCTAACCCGATGCCCACCCCTCCGAACTGGCGGGTGAGGGAGCCGTCGATCTGGTAGAACCGCTCGAAGACCTTGGCCTGCTGCTCGGGCGGGATACCGATCCCCGTGTCTTGGAACGTGACCTCCACCGCGGGGTGCCCGCTCACATCCGCCACCTGGGCGGCCCGCACCGTCACGGCCCCGGCGGTGGGCGTGAACTTGATCGCGTTGTCCAGGAGGTGGGTCACGGCGATGGCCAGCTCCTGGGGATCCGCCACCACGCCGGGCAGGCCCGGCGGCAGGCCCAACGTCAAGGTCAGCTTCCGCTCGGCCGCCCGCGTGCGGAACGTCTCCACGGCGACCGTGAGCAGCGGCACCAGGTCCACGGTCTCCAGGTGCAGCGTCACCTCCCCCTGGTCGAGCCGGATGAAGGCCAGCAGGCTCTCCACCAGGTTGAGCAGCCGCTTGCCGCTCTCGGAAATGGCCTGGACGCCCCGCTGGGCGGACGCGGGCAAGGCCCCCATGCCGCCCGCCAGGAGGATCTCCGCGTATCCCAGGATGGGCGCCAGCGGCGTCCGGAGCTCGTGCGAGATGGCGCTCAGGAAGTCGGACTTCATCTTGTCCAGGGACTGGAGCTGCTCCAGGGCCTGCTGCACCTGCTCGTGCAGCTGGGCGTTTTCGATGGCCACCGCCGCCTGGGAGGAGAGGCTGGCCAGGAGCTGCTCGTCCAGCGGGGTGAAGTCCCCGCTCTTCTTGTTCAGAACCTGGAAGACGCCGATGACCTGTCTCCTGAGGTTCCGCATGGGGGCGCACAGCATGTTCCGCGTCCGGTAGCCGGTGTGCTTGTCCACCTCGCGGTTGAACCGCGGGTCGGCGTAGGCGTCGCTGATCCGGACGGGCGTCCCCGTCTGGGCCACCGCCCCGGCGATGCCCCTGGTGAGCGGGATGCGGATCTCCTCGCGGGCCAGCCCTTCGGCCACCCGCGACCACAGCTCGCCCTTGGCGCGGTCCACGATGAAGACGGTGCTGCGCTCCGCCTGGAGGAGTTGCGACGTCGTCTGGGAGATGACGCGCAGGAGGGCGTCCAGATCCAGCTCTTGGCTGATGGCGGCCCCCACCTTCATCAGGCGGGTGAGACGGTCCAGGCTGGTTCGGAGGCCCTCGTAGACCTGGGCGTTGGCCAGGGCGACCCCGATCTGCGCCGCCAGGAGGCTCAGGATCTCCTGGTCGTCCGGCGTGAACTCGCCGCTCTTCTTGTTCAGGATCTCCAGCACGCCCAGGATGTCCCCGCGGCGGTTCTTGATCGGGACGCAGAGGACCCGGCGCGTCCGGTAGCCGGTCAGCTCGTCCACGCCCGAATAGAACCGCGGGTCGGCGTAGGCGTCGTTCAGGAGGAGGGGCTGGCCCGTGCTCGCCACGAAGCCGGCCGCGCCCTGGTGGGACTTGAGGCGGATCGTCTTGTTGGGGAGCCCGATGGCCACGGCGGAATACAGCTCGCCCGCGGACTTCTCGATCAGGTACACCGTCGCCCGCTCGGTCTCCAGCAGGTCGCACGCCTGCTGCGGGATGAGCGCCAGGAGCGACTCCAGCTCGGTCTCTGCCATGGCCAGGCGCACGACCTCGAGGACGCCGCGCAGCTTCTCGACCCCGATGGTGGACGACATGCTCTGCCTCCCGCTCCTGCCGGGCGCGCGGGCCCGGTCCGCTACCGGTAGAATTCGGCCCGGTCCACGCTCGCCACCTCGACGCGCTGG
>JBGPQZ010000058.1:0-13323 GCA_041489335.1 Methylomirabilia bacterium | reverse complement strand
GAGGACCACTTCCAGGTCGAACCCGCTCCCCAGGATGCTCCGGCCGAGGTAACCCTTGGCGTAGGCCTCACCGATCGCCCGCTGGAGGACCTGGGCCCCCTTCACGAACTCGCCGCGGCAGTACAGGAAGGCCTGACGGCAGCCGATGGCGTAGCTCGCCAGGATGACCCCCTCGAGGATCTGGTGGGGCTCCTC
This sequence comes from Methylomirabilia bacterium, assembly GCA_041489335.1. Taxonomy (GTDB): domain Bacteria; phylum Methylomirabilota; class Methylomirabilia; order Methylomirabilales; family 2-02-FULL-66-22; genus 2-02-FULL-66-22. The sequence continues at coordinate 13,128 of JBGPQZ010000058.1, read as the reverse complement.
CTCGATGAGCATCCGGTCCTTGAACGTCCCGGGCTCGCTTTCGTCGCCGTTCACCACCAGGTACGTCGGCTCGGCCGAGTCCTTGGGGATGAAGCTCCACTTCAGGCCGCAGGGGAAGCCGGCCCCGCCGCGCCCGCGCAGGCCCGACCTCTTCACCGCCTCGATGACGTCGGCCGGCGGCATCACTCCCAGCACCTTGGACAAGGCCTGGTACCCGCCGTGGGCGATGTACGCCTCGATCGTCCCGGTGTAGCCGGGAACGTCCTGGTAGCGGGTCAGGATCTTCTCGAAGAGCATGGCCTCAACCCAGAGGCTGCTGTTCAACCGCAAAGCACGCCACCCGCGCAAAGAGAACGCTCTGGACCTCAGGAGGACCGGAGGCAGCCCCCCAGGGTCGCCAGCAGGAATTCAGGCGATGGCCCGAGGGCAAATCCTGCTGCCGTGTCCTTCTTTGCGGTCTTTGCGGTAAAACATTCGGTCTCAGTCGCAGAGCAGCTGGTCCAGGAGCGCGTCCAGCTTCTGCGGGGTCATCTGTTCGTGGTACAGGCCGTCCACCTGGATCGCGGGGCCCGCGCCGCAGGCGGCCAGGCACTCCATGCGCCGGAGCGCGATGCGCCCGTCCGGCGTGGTCTCGCCCATCCGGATGCCCAGGCGCGATTCCAGGTGGCGGATCAGCCGTTCGGCCCCCAGCAGCGAGCAGGTGAGGTTCTGGCATACGTAGACCAGGTGCTTCCCCGCCGGCTCCAGGTTCAACATGTCGTAAAAGCTGGCGACGCTCAGGAGGTCGGCCGCGGAAAGGTCGAGGTAGCCCGCCAGATCCTCGATGGCCTCCGGCGTGAGGTACCCGACCTCGACCTGCAGCGTGTGGAGCAGGGGGATCAGCGCCGAGCGCCGCTCGGGGTAGCGCGCCACCAGCTCGTCAAATCGCTTCCGGCTCTGCTCGGGGATCATTCGCTCTCCACCCGGGGATTTCACCGCAACGCCGCCGTTCGGGGTCAACCCGTGCCGACGCCTCAGCGATCGATCTCGCCGAGGACGATGTCCAGCGATCCGATGACGGCGATGACGTCCGCCACCAGCCGCCCCTCCACCATCCGGGGCAGGGCCTGGAGGTTCACGAAGGACGGCGCCCGGTAATGGACCCGGTACGGCCGGTTCGAGCCGTCGCTCACCAGGTACACCCCCAGCTCTCCCTTGGGCGCCTCGATGGCCTGATACACCTCGCCGGCGGGGACCGAGAAGCCCTCCGAGTAGAGCTTGAAGTGGTGGATCAGGGCCTCCATCGAGGTCTTGAGGAGCCGCTTGGGGGGCGGGATGAGCTTGGGGTCGGCCACGTTGATGGGCCCCGGGGCGAGGCGCTGCAGGGCCTGGGCGACGAGGCGGTGGCTCTGCCGCATCTCGGCCATGCGCATCGCGTAGCGCTCGAAGACGTCCCCCACCTTCCCCACGGGCACCTCGAACTGGTACCGCTCGTAGCCGCAGTACGGGCTCGCCTTGCGGACGTCGTAGGGAACCCCGCAGGCCCGGAGCGTGGGCCCGCTCACCCCCATGGCGATGGCGTCCGCGGCGCGAATGCTCCCGATGCCCACCGTCCGCTGCCGCCAGAGCGGGTTCTCCGTGAGGAGCGATTCGTACTCTTCCAGGCGCGCAGGGAAGACGGCGAGGAACGCCTCCACCTGCTGCTCGAAGCCCGGGGGCAGATCCGCCAGGAGGCCCCCCACGCGGAAGTAGCTGGACATCATGCGCTGGCCGCTCACCGCCTCGTAGATGTCCAGGATCTGCTCCCGCTCGCGGAAGCAGTAGAGAAACACCGACATGGCCCCGACGTCCAGGGCGTGGGTGCCGAGCCAGACCAGGTGGCTCTTGATCCGCGTGAGCTCCGTGAGGAGGACCCGGATGGTCTGCGCCCGCTCGGGCACCTCGATCCCCAGGGCCTTCTCGATGGCCAGCACGTAGGCCAGGTTGTTGGAGAGGGGCGCCAGGTAATCCAGCCGATCCGTGAGGGGGATGCCCTGCTGGTAGCGCTTGCTCTCCAGCCCCTTCTCGATCCCGGTGTGCAGGTACCCGATGTGCGGGACGCAGCGCACCACCACCTCGCCATCCAGCTCCAGGACCAGGCGGAGCACCCCGTGGGTCGAGGGGTGCTGCGGCCCCATGTTCAGGGTCATGGTCCGGGCGGCGGTCATGCCGGCTCCTCTTCCCACCACTTCGGGGAGGCCTGGACGGGGTAGTCCTTGCGGAGGGGATGACCCTCCCAGTCGTCCGGCATCAGCAGGCGTCGGAGATCCGGGTGGCCCTCGAACGAGACGCCGAAGAGGTCATAGACCTCCCGCTCCTGCCAGTTGGCGGTCTCCCAGACGGAGGTCACCGAGGGAACCGTCTCCCCCTCGGCGACACGCACCTTGAGGCGCAGCCGGCGCTTGAACTGGAGCGAGTAGAGGTGATAGACGACCTCGAAGCGGGGCGCGGGCTGAGGGAGCTCCAGGCGGTCCACCCCCGTGACGTCCGAGAGGAAGTCGAAGGCCAGGTCCGGGTCGTCCTTGAGGAATCGGCAGACGCGGACGAGGTCCTGCGGGCGGAGGAGGACGGTGGTCTCGTGCCGCCAGACCGTGACCTCCCCCAGGGCGTCGCCGAACTTCTCCCGCAGCCGCTGGAGGACCAGGCCCTCCGCCGGCGCCGTTCCCTCACTGCCATTGGTCATTCCTCCGTCACTCCCACTCCAGTCCGCCCTTCTTCCAGGCATAGAAGTAGCCGACCAACAAGACCACCAGGAACGTGCCCATGGCCACGAGGCCCAGGAGCTTGAGCTCCGTCAAGACCACGGCCCACGGGTAGAGGAAGACGACCTCCATGTCGAAGATGATGAAGAGCATCGCCACCAGGTAGAACTTGACGGAGAACCGCTCGCGGGCGGTTCCGACGGGGACGATGCCACACTCGTAGGGGGAGAGCTTTTCCGGGTTCGGCCGGCGGGGTCCGAGGAGCCGCGAGAGGAGGATGTTGCCCGCCGCAAAGAGCGATGCCAGGATGACGAGGATGGCGATGGGCAGGTAATCGAGCAACATGCTGTGGAGTCCGGCCCTCTCGACACGCCTGCGCGGGAGCCTCAGGAGATGGATCGGCCGAGCGGGAGGGGAACCCGGCACCCTCCGGGCCGGGGTCCCCCTGCCTCCGCCGCTAGGCGCCGAATGGCTTCACGAAGAAGATGATCAACGAGATGAGGAGCACGTAGATGGCCAGCGATTCGATCAGGGCCAGGCCGATGATCATGGCCACCTGGATCCGCGGCGCCGCGTTGGGCTGCCGCGCAATGCCGTCAAGGGCCGCGCTGATGGCCCGGCCCTGGGCCAACGCCGCGATGCCGGCGGCGATCGCCATGGCGAACCCGCCCGTGATGACGCTGACCACGCCGACCGACAGTCCACCGCCCGGGGCAGCACCCCCTTCGGCCGCCCAGGCAGACCCGGCAGCCGCGAGCAGTGCGGCGATCGTCAGGTACCCCACTCGTCCGACAAGTGCGCCCATCCAATCCTCCTTTCTTCCTCACATCCGGGAAGCCAGAAATCCGCCAGGTGATCGCCCGCACAAGCGGGCCCGCATTTGAACCGCGGCACGAGCCCGACGGGGCGGCCTCTCTGCCTCAGGGGTGCTCCTCGCCGTGGCCCTCCTCGACGGCGCCAGCGATGTACACCATGGTCAGCATGATGAACACGAAGGTTTGCACCGCCGCGGTGAAGAGGCTGAGCGGCAGCATGACCCCCAGCCAGATGAAGTACGGCATGACCAGCCAAGCCAGGGAGAGGAGGATGACGATGACGCTTTCTTCGCCGAAGATGTTGCCGAACAGCCGGACGGAGAGGGACACGGGCCGCGCCAGGTGACCGATGAACTCGATTGGGAAGATCAGGGGGGCCAGCCACCAGACGGGGCCGCAGAAGTGCTTCAGGTAGTTCGTGAGGCCGTGCTTGCGGATGCCGAAGTAGTTGTACGATACGAACACGGTGAGCGCCAAGGCGACCGTCGTGTTCCAGTTGGCCGTGGGCGCCTGGAAGCCCGGGAGGTTTCCCAGCAGGTTGCTGGTCAGGATGAACAGTCCGGCGGTGCCCACCAGGGGCAGGAATTGCCGGCCCTGCTTGCCGATCATCTGATCCAGCAGGCCGTGGAAGGCCTCGATGATGACCTCGGCCACGTTCTGGAGCGGGCCGGGAACTGCTTGCAGGGCCCGGCTGCCCAGGGCGCCGCCCACGACCAGGATGACCATGACCAGCCAGGTGAAGGTCACGTGGGCGGGCAGGTACTCCCCGGGGACCCCGAGGAAGGCCAGGAAGTTGGGGAGTTGCACGATGGGGGCGTGGTGGAGCTCGACGTGGCGGGGGGCGAAGAGGAGGCCAATCGTCAAGTTAAAGAGGACCAGGACCGCCAGGAGGGCCCAGATTCCCTTCCCGCCAGAACCCTTCTCACCCACGCTGGGCCTCTCGGTGGTCATGACGATCTGCGCCCTTGCAAATCCCACGTCCCGCGGCGGTCACTACCAGTTCCGCTGGATCAGCCCCAGATCTCGAAAGAGATTCAGGAACCCCGCCACAATCCCCAAGATCGTGAAGATCATGGTCAGCCAGGGGCTGGTCCCCAGCCACCGATCCAGGCCGTATCCCATCAGCAGACCGATGGCCGTCGCGGCGACGAGCGAGATGCCGATGGTGCTCAGTCGGGCGAGCTGCTTTAGGACCGAGGGCTCATCATTTCGCATGGCCACCCCCGGCCGGGGAGCCTCGAGGGACAAAAAGCCTCTTCTTTCTAGCCCTATAGCTCATCGGTGTCAAGCAACTTCCGGGCACGTTGAATGGCGCATGGCGCATCGAAGCAAGGTCTTGACCATGAGCTATGAGCCATGAGCCGTCTGTTTGACGTGGCCGGCGAACCACTCCACCCAGGCCTCTTGCTCGGGCGTCTCGACGGCCGCGGGATCGTAATGCGACCGGACCCAATCCACGGCCCCGTCCGGCGGGACGCCCGCCAGGATGGCCATGCACGCGAGGGCCGTCCCCGTGCGGCCGAGTCCCGCGATGCAGCCGATCTCCACCCGCCCGCCCGCCCGGGCGCGGCGAAATGCCTCCCGAATCATCTCCGCCGCCGCTGGCGGATCCTGCGGCACCCCGTTGTTCTCCCACTCGAGCACATCGGCCGGCCAGGTCGGACACCAGAACCGGTCGAAGTACAGGCCGTAATCCCGCTCTGGGTCCTCCGCCCGTCGCTCCCACAGCGCGGAGGCCCGGACGGTCGTTCCGTCAGGAAATCGCACGAGCATGCCGCATCCCCCGCTTCAGGCTAGGCCGTCGGGGCCGGCGCCGCAGACCAAGGCGCACACCTTCTCCCCGCGCTCCGGCCGCACCGCGCCGCTCCGCAGGGCGGCAATCGCGGCGGCTCCGGAGAGATCGGCCGCCAGCCCCATCTCGAACCAGAGCCAGCGGGCGGCGTCCTGCATGTCGTCATCGGTGACCAGGACGACCTCCTCCACATGCTGCCGCACGATCTCGAAGTTGACGGGCTCGGTCTTGAGCGCCGCCATCGTCGGAACCTTGGTCGTGATCCCGGACAGCTCCACGACCCGCCCGGCCTTCAGGCATTCGTAGAGAGTCGGGGCTCCCACGGGCTCGATCCCGATGATCCGGATGGAGGGGCGCAGGGCCTTCGCCGCGATGGCGATCCCGCTGATAAGGCCGCCGCCGCCGATGGCGACCAGGATCGTATCCACCTCGGGCGCCTGCTCCAGGACCTCCAGCGCCACCGTCCCCTGGCCCGCGATCACGGCCGGATCGGCAAAGGGGTGGAAGTACGTGAGCCCCTCCCGCGCCGCTGCCTCCAGCGCCACCTGGTTTGCCTCGCTCCAGTGGCGGCCGCGGACCACGACCGTGGCACCCCAGGTTTCGAGCTTCTTCTTCTTGTCGGGTGAGACGTTCTCCGGCACGTAGACGGTGGTCTTGGCCTTGGACAGCCACCCGGCGTAGGCCACGGCCAGGCCGTGGTTGCCGCCGGACGCCGTGATGATCCCTCGCCGGATCTCCTCCTCGGAAAGCGACAGCAGCTTATTCGTCGCCCCCCGCGGCTTGAACGAGCCGGTGATCTGGAGGCACTCCAGTTTGAGCCAGAGCTCTCCCTCCGTCAGGGGGTTCTCCTTCAGGCACCGCGCCATGAGCAGCGGTGTCTTCCGCACATACGGCGCGATCCTCCCCGCCGCCTTTCTCACGTCCTCGATCGTGACCATGTACTCGTCTCCGCCGGTCATACTACTCTTCCGGTGTCGGATTACAAGTCCGACAGCCAGGGACAGGCAGCCAAGGAATCGGGTGGAAAAGGCGGCCGGCGCGGCCGGCGCGCAGGCAATGGACGGGGATTCAGCGTGGCCAGCCGATGTACTGGCCCTCCTCCCAGAGCTCCACCATGCGGGCCAGGATGGCGAGTGAGCCTTCGAAGCGCTGGGCCTGGCTGAGACGCGTGAGCGGGGCGGGGGTGGTCTCGATCCGGGGCCGCTCGGGCTCGGGCAGCCGGTAGTAGGCCGTCCGCAACCGCTCGATCGTCGCCCGGTTGCAGACGTCCAGGTTCGAGGCCGGCGCGATCAGGGGGCGCGGGCTGTCGTGGAGCGGGCCCCAGTGGAGGCAGTCCCGCAGGTTCACCCGGATGAGGTCCCAGGTCACGCGGGCGAACTCCATGAACCAGTCGGTCGTTCCCGCGCACACCAAGCAGCCGGAACAGCCGTCGTGCAGGACCACCGCCCGGTAGGCGGTCACCCAGGGGCCGTCCCCGGTCTCCCAGTAGACGTGCTTGTAATGGCGGAGGCGCAGCGGGGGGTGGCGGTGGGGCGGCAGCCTGGGGTTTCCCGCGAGCCATGCGGGGCCGGCGGACGAGCGCGACTTTCTTCATTGCGACGTGAGTCTAGCCGACCGCCACGAAGGCGGGCAAGCGAAATTGCCAGGCGGCGGCGCGCGTGGGCCCCCGCCGGCGATCCGCCTCGCGGAGGAGGGACCGGAGGACCTTGACCACGCGCGCTGCGATCAGCCGATGGCCGCGGGCGTTGGGGTGGATCGTGTCCACCTTCAAGTCCGGATCCCCGAGGATCCCGCGCATCACGTTCGGGATCAGGACGGCCCCGTGCCGCTCGGCGACCGCCCGGAATCCCTTGAGGTACGGGTCGCTCACCAGACCCACGTTGACTTCCAGGATCACCACCAGGCTGCCCTGCGTCACGAGAGTGTGCACGATGGCATCCAGGCTCTTCAGGGTCTCCTCGACAGGCACGCGCCGGAGGAAGTCGTTCCCGCCGAACTCCACCAGCACAAGGCGCGGCCGATGCGGCAGGAGGTCCCGCGCCATCCGGGCGAATCCCGCGGCCATCGTGTCCCCGGGGACTCCGGCGTTCACGAACGTGAGGCCGAGTTCCCCGGACACCAGGGAGGGGAAGCTCTCCTCGGGCCGCACGCCGTAGCCCTGCGTAATGCTGTCGCCGAAGAACACGACGGTCTCGCCCGGCGCCGTCAGGTTGGCCACGCGGGAAAGATCCGGCCCCCGTTCTCCCCAGAGATACCAGACGGCCCCGAGGCAAAGCAGCACCAGGGGGCCGATCGCCCCCGCCCACCACCAGCGCGGCCGGCTCTTTCGGGGCGCGGGAGCGCGCCGCACACCCCCCCGACTCCCACCACTCGAGCGCACAGCGCCGGTCATCCGTGTTGGCACCACCCTTCAGCCGTGAGTTATGAGTCGTTGCCGGCCGTGGCGTTCTCCAGCCGCAGGGCCAGCTCCTCCCACTTCCCGTAGAGCGACCCCACCTGCTCTTCCAGGCCCTTCTTCTCCCGCGCCACCTCCCGCGCCCGCTCCCCGTCTTTGTACAGCTCGGGGTTCGCCATCTGGTCGGTGAGCTCCTGGATGCGGGCCTCGCCCTTCGCGATCGCCTCCTCCGTCTCCTTGAGCCGGGCCTTGAGCGGGGCCAGCTCGCGGCTCTTCCGCTGGCGCGCCTCGGCCTCCGCTCGTTTGGCCTCCCGGCTCCGCGCCTTCGGTGCGGCAGCCTTCTGGGGGCTGGGGATTGGGGGCTGGGGATTGGGATCCGGCCTCGGCTTGGGGTTGTCATGCCCTAACCCCTGCCCCCCAACCCCGAGCACGTGTTCTTCTTCCCGCTTCTCCAGGAAATAGTCGTAATCCCCGGCATACTCCCAGAGGCGCCCGGCCCGCACCTCCACCACCTTGGTGGCCATGCGGTTGATGAAGTAGCGGTCGTGCGAGATGAAGAGCATGGTGCCCTCGAATTGATCCAGGGCCTCCTCCAGGATCTCGCGGGCGGTGACGTCCAGGTGGTTGGTGGGCTCGTCGAGGCAGAGCAGGTTGGTGGGGCGCAGGAGCATCTTGGCCAACGCGAGCCGGCTCTTCTCCCCGCCCGAGAGGACCGCGACCGGCTTCTCCACGTCGTCCCCCGAGAAGAGGAACGCCCCCAGGATGCCCCGGAGCCGGGGCTGCATCTCCAGGTCCGCCACCGTGGCCAGCTCCTCCAGCACGGTGTGCTTCGGGGTCAGGGCGTCGAGTCGGTGCTGGGCGTAATAGTGCACGAACACGTTGTGTCCCAGGATCCGCTCGCCGCGCTCGAACGGCAGGATCCCGGCGACCATCTTGAGGAGCGTGCTCTTCCCCGCCCCGTTCAGACCCACCAGGGCCACGCGGTCCCCGCGCAGGAGGCGGAAGTCCACCCCCGCGTAGACCACGGTGGGGCCGTAGGCCTTGTGCGCCTTGCGCAGCTCGCCGACGACCGTGGCGCTCCGCGGGGGCTGCGGGAAGCGGAAGTGGATCCGCTTGGGCGCGCGGATCACCTCGACCCGCTCGATCTTCTCCAAATGCTTGATGCGGCTCTGGACCTGGCGGGCCTTGGTGGCCTTGTAGCGGAACTTGCGGATGAACCGCTCCATCTTCTCGATCTGTTCCGCCTGGCTCTTCTGGGTGGCCTCCCCCTGCTCCTGCCGCTGGAGCTTCTGGGCCTGGTAGTCATCGTAGTCCCCGGCGTAGAGCGCGAGCCGCGCCAGCTCCAACTCCGCGATCCGGTCCACCACGCGGTTCAGGAAGTAGCGGTCGTGGGAGATGATGACCACCGTTCCCTCGTAGGCCGCCAGGAACTCTTCCAGCCACTGGAGGGATTCGAGGTCCAGGTGGTTCGTCGGCTCGTCGAGGAGCAGCAGATCCGGGGACTGGAGGAGGAGCCGCCCCAACGCCACGCGCATGCGCCAGCCGCCCGAGAACTTGCCGAGCGGCTCGTGGAAGGCGTCCGGGCCGAACCCCAGGCCGCCCAGGATCGCCTTGGCGCGCGCCTCCAGATGGTACCCCCCCGCGGCTTCGTACCGGTGCTGCAGGTCGCCGTACCGCTGCATGAGATCATCGGCGAGGCCGTTCTCGGCATCGGCCATCTCGCCCGCCAGGAGCTCCAGCTCTTCTTCCAGGTGCCGGATCTCCGGGAAGCCGGCCAGCAAATGGCCGAGCACGGTGCCGTCGCCGGCGGCGGCCATCTCCTGGGGCAGATACCCGATGCTCGTGGCCTTCGCCCGGCGGACCTCCCCCGCGTCCACCTCCATCTCGCCGATGAGGATGCGGCAGAGGGTGGTCTTCCCCGCCCCGTTGGGGCCGACCAGACCAATCCGCTGTCCCCGCGTGATGTGCCACGTGAGGTCGCGAAAGACGACCTGGCCCCCGAACGATTTGCCGGCTGCTTCGATCTGGATCATGGTCCCGTGCCACGGAAGGGGCGGCGCCGCACCCTGCGACGCGGCTTCCGGGGGCGGGTATCGTACCACGTCAGCCGGCTCTTCGAAAGATCGCCCCCGGGTCTCGTGCGGTTTGTCACGCAACCGAGACCCGGGGGTCGGATGGCGGATTGCTCAGGCAGGAAACGGATGGGAGGCGGGAGATGTGTTGCCGGCCGGGCGCGTCCCGCAGCTGTCACATGGCTACGCCGGGGGCGGGCGCGCACCGGCGGCGGCGGAGCGGGCTCAGCGACCCGCGGATGGGGTTCGCAGGCAGCGGCCAGCTCCGCGCGGCCGCGAGCTCCGCCGCGACCTCGGCCGCGCTTCTCCGCTTCCGCCGCTGCGTCCCGAGATTGACCGCGGCCATGGCCAGCCGGATCTTGCGCGCCTCCTCCACCGCCGAAAGCAGGCTCGGAGCGTAGAAGCAGCGAACGGTGTACCCGCAGATCGCGCACCGCTTGTAGTAGAACCGCCACCGGCTGTCGATGGCGCCGCGGCCGACCCGCTCCATGTGCGTCAGGCAGCAGGTCAAGGGTCGCGTGGGGGACACGATCCGCCTCGGGTACTCGTTGCGGGGGGCCGCGTCGTCCCGATACTCGAGGATGTTCGTCATCGGAGATTCCTCCGGGGGTGCAGGGCCGCCGGAGGGAGCGGTCCCGCACCCCTTTTACGCCGCCTAGTTCTGTTCCAGGGCGGCGAACAGGCGAGCTTCACCACGGCGCAGGAGAAGGAGGAGCGGGCCGCTCTCGCCCTGCTTTTGCGCCTCGGCCTGCGCCTCCTTGACGGAGTGAACCTTCTGGCGATTCACCTCGAGGACGACATCTCCGGGCCGCACCCCGGCCCGCTCCGCCGCCCCGTCGGGCCGCACGGCGGCCACCAGGACGCCCTCGCCGGGAGTCACGCCCAGCCGCTGCGCCATCCGGGCATCCAGGTCACGCAGGGCCAGGCCCCATTTCCTCTGAGCGGGCTCCGGCTGCCCGGTCGCCGCCTCGGCCTTCTCGCCGGGCATCCGTCCCACCTTGACCTGGAGCGTCTGCTCGGTGCCATCACGCCGGACCGTCACGTCCACGGTGGTGTCAATCGGCATCGCGGCGACGAGCGCCGGCAGGTTACCGACCTCCGTGACCTCCTTCCCGGCGAACCCTACGATCACGTCCCCGCGCTTGAGTCCCGCAGTCTCTGCGGGAGAGCCCGACGTCACGTCGGCGACGAGCGCCCCCTTGGTATCCGTGAGCTTCAGCGTCTTGGCCAGTTCCGGCGTGATGGCCTGCACGTGCACGCCCAGGTAGCCCCGGGTCACCTCGCCCTTGGCCTCGAGTTGCGGGAGCAGGGCCTTGGCCTGATTCACCGGGACGGCGAAGCCGATTCCCTGCCCGTTGGGGATGATGGCCGTGTTGATCCCGACCACCTCCCCCTGCAGGTTGAAGAGGGGGCCGCCGGAGTTCCCGGGATTGATGGGGGCATCGGTCTGGATGAAGTCGTCGTACGGCCCCGCGCCGATCACGCGCCCCTTGGCGCTCACGATCCCCGCCGTGACGGTGTTGCTCAGACCGAACGGGTTGCCGACTGCCATGACCCATTCGCCGACGCGCAGGCCGTCCGAGTTGCCGAGCGCCGCGGCGATCAGATGGCCCCTCGGCTCGATCTTGACCAGAGCGATGTCCGTCTTGGGATCTCGCCCGATCACCTTGGCCGGGTACTCCTCCTTGCTGGCCAGGGTGACGGTCACCTCCTTGGCTCCCTCCACGACGTGATTGTTGGTCACGATCAGCCCGTCCTGGCTGATGATGAACCCGCTCCCCGCTCCCTGCTGGCGGTACTCCCGGGGTCCCTGCGGCATGGTGCCGAAGAACTGCTTGAAGAACTCATCGAAAGGCGACCCCGATCCGAACCCCCCCGGCCCCGGGAAGGCCGGACCGGCCATCCGCTCCACCTTGGTGACCTTGATGTTCACCACGCTGGGTCCCACCTTCTCCGCCAGGTCCGCGAGGCTCATGGGCCCCGCCGTGCCCGGCTGCGCCAGCATCGCGACGGCCGCCCCGGCGGTCGCCGAGTGTACCCACCCGCCCGCGACGCCGATCCCCAGGCCGCTCCCCACGAGCAGGGCGGCCACTGCTACCACTAACAGGCTCCTGTGTGCCGCGAGCCACTGCTTTCCCCGACCCCACATGGTCATGTCCTCCTTCGACCAGTTAGTGTCTTTGCTCGAGGGCTTCACCCTCAACCGGCCTGGAAGATAGTCCAAGACTATGTGATGTCGATTAGGGCAGGATTAGAAGTTTCTCAGAGGAATGCGGCTAGGGCAGCAGGAGCAGGGCCGAGAGACCGTCCACCACCCGCCGGACGGCGCGGCGGACGGGGTCCGAGAGGCGGGTGCCGAAGTCGATCTGCTGCGGCTGGATGCCGAGCAGCGCCACGGCGGCGCCTGACTCGGTCGTCAGGTACCGGGCGAAGAAGGAGAGGGGGAGGCTGTGGGTGGAGGCGCTGAGCCCGGTGGCCTCCTGCCAGTCCAGCCAGCGGACCGTGCCGGGGGCCTCCTCTATGTCGGCCGCGTCCACCAGGATCACCAGATCGGGGGTGAACCGGCGGATTGGCCCCGTGCAGTTCTCGGGGGCGGGGCCGGCCTCGACCACCAGGAGGGAAACAGAAACGGGCCGGAGCCCCGTTGTGTCACCGGCTTCTTGAGAAAAGAGGTCCAGATGTCGCCGAGCATTGTGCCGAGTTTCATGCCACCATCCCCCTCCAGGCGATCAAGACCAGCCACTGCAGGAGCACCACCACCGCCCCGTACCGCCACCAGAGCCCCACGGTCTGGTCGATGCGGAGGCGCGTGAGGACGCAGTGGAGGCTCGCCAGGATTGCCAGCAAGATCAGCGTCTTGCTGAAGAACTCCAGGGGGTTCGCGATGCCGCCCATGTAGAGAGCGGCGATCAGCGTCATCCCCACCACCAGCTCCATTTCTTTGGCCAGGTGGAAGAACCCGAGGCCGCGGCCGCTGTACTCCGTGAGCGCCCCCGCCACGATCTCCGACTTGGCCTTGGGGGCGTCGAACGGCGGCATCTCCAGCTTCCCCATGAGGCCGATGATGGCGACCACGAATCCGAACGGCTGGGTGAGGAGCGCCCAGCGCCCCTGCTGGAAGGCCACGATCTCGCCGATCTGCCAGCTCCCCGCCACCACCGCCGGCCCCAGCAGGGCCAGCATGAAGGGGGCCTCGTAGGAGAAGAGCTGGGTGAACGCCCGCGTGGCCCCCACCATGGTGAAGCGGCTGGTGCTGTTCCAGCCCGCCACGCCGATACACATGGTGATCAGGCTGAGCAGGTACAGCGTGACGATCAGGTCCCCCTTGAAGCCG
>JBGPQZ010000057.1:0-13454 GCA_041489335.1 Methylomirabilia bacterium | reverse complement strand
TCACGTTCGTGGTGGACGAGGCGACGAAGTGTGTCGGCATCCGCCGCGTCCACATGGAGGAGGACGCGGGGAAGCTCACCCACGTCGGAATCATGGAAGAGGCCGAGAGCAGCCTGGTGGACTACAACCGCTGCGGCATGCCCCTGATGGAGATCGTGAGCGAACCGGACATCCGCACGCCCGAGGAGGCGGCGGAGTATCTGCGGCAGCTCCGGGCCATCCTGGTTTACCTCGGGGTCTGCGACGGGAACATGGAGGAGGGGAGCTTCCGCTGCGACGCCAACGTCTCGATCCGGCCCCAGGGCGTACGGGAGCTCGGGACGAAGGTGGAAGTCAAGAACATGAACTCCTTCAAGAACGTCCAGAAGGCTCTGGACTACGAGATCCGGCGCCAGGGGAAGGCCGTGGGGGGAGGCGAGCGACTGGTCCAGGAGACACGGCTCTGGAACGCGGACCAGGAGATCACCCTCTCCATGCGAACCAAGGAGTACGCCCACGACTACCGCTACTTCCCCGACCCGGATCTGGTGCCGCTGGTCGTGGAGCCGGCCTGGATCGAGGAGATCAGAAAGAGCCTCCCCGAGCTCCCCGACGCCAAGCGCACGCGGTTCGCCCGCGAGTACGGGATTCCGGAATACGACGCGGGGGTGCTCACGGCGAGCCAGGCGCTGGCCGACTACTACGAGGCCGCCGTCCGGGCGCACGCCGATCCGAAGACCGTCAGCAACTGGGTTATGGTGGAGCTTTTGGGGCGTCTCAACAAGGACGGGAAGGAGATCGCGCAGAGCCCGATCACGCCGGCGCGGCTGGGCGCCATGCTGGACCTTCTGGCCAACGGGACGATCAACGGCAAGATGGCCAAGGAGTTCTTCGACGAGATGTACGGCGCGGGCGCCGATCCGGCGGAGATCGTGAAGCAGAAGGGCGGCCAGATCATCGACCAGGGCCAGGTGGAGGCGATCATCCAGGAGATCATCGCCCGGCACCCCGGTCCCGTGGCCGAGTACCGCGGCGGCAAGGAGAGCACGTTCAACTTCTTCGTCGGCCAGGTGATGCGGGCCACCAAGGGCAAGGCCAACCCGCAGCTCGTCAACGACCTCTTGAGGAAGCTGCTGCAGGGCTAATTGAGAGGGCATCGCGAACACATGGCGACAGCTCCGGAGGCGACACCAATGACCAGTGCGATCGACCTGAAGGGCATCATTCCCGCGACCGTGCTCCCCATGACCGAGACCGGCGAGATCGACGAGCCCGAGCTGCGGAAGTACGTCCGGTGGATCGCCGGGCAAGGGATCCGCGCGGTGGCGGTCAACGTCGACACCGGCGAAGGCCCGCACCTCTGGCAGGAGGAGAAGCTCCGCGTGATCCGGGTCTACAAGGAGGAGCTGGCGGGGACCGGGATCCCGGTGGTAGCCGGGCTCGGGGCCTCGTTCACGGCGCAGGCGGTGCGCTATGGCCGGGAGTTTCGCGAGGCCGGCGCCGACGCGCTCCTGGTGTTCCCGATCTCGGACTACCTGGGCCAGCCGCTCCCGCCCGAGCTGCCGTACCGGTACCACAGGGCGGTGGCCGACGAGGTCGGACTGCCGATGATCCTCTTCACGCTCCAGCCGGCCCTGGGCGGCACCAACTTCAGCGACGAGACGCTGGCGCGCTTGATCGAGATCCCCCAGGTGCTCGCCATCAAGGAGGCGCTGTTCGACGCCAAGCGCTTCCGGGAGATCGTCAACGTGGTGCGGAGCGCGCCGCGGCCGATCACGGTCCTGACCGGCAACGACAACTTCATCTGGGAGTCCTACCTGCTGGGGGCGGAGGGCGCCCTCCTCGGCGCCTGCGCGGTGGCCACGCGCGCCCACGTGGACGTGCACGAGGCGGCGATGCGGGGCGACTGGAAGACCGCCCGCGAGCTGGGCGACCGGATCCAGCGGCTGGTCGACGCGCTGTTCGCCCCGCCGGTGCGGGACTACCGCGCCCGGGCCAAGGAGATCCTGCTCATGCAGGGGATCATCCAGAGCGCCCACGTGCGGCCGCCGCTGCTGCCGATCGGGCCCGAGGACCGGCGGGCCCTCAAGCGGGCGCTCGAAGACGCGGGGCAGTCCCCTTGACTTCTACCCCCCGGCCCTGATACGGTCCCCCGCCGTGGGCACGGTTTGGGCACGTCCCCCTGGCAGGTCGGCCCTCAGGCTGCTTCCCGGCGCCGCTGATGGGCTGGGTTTCTCGCCCGCCCACATCGAGAAGGACATCCGGGCGCGAGTCGGCTTTTCGCTGCGGCCGGCGCCGGATCTCCGGGCCATGGACGCCCGCCTGTTCCGCGCGGAGCGCATGGGCATCGCGACGGGATGGCGAACCGGCCGCGAGGCGTCTTGAAAGGAGCCAGCATGGAGCGGTACTACGAAGACCTCCGGGTCGGCGATGAGCACGAATCGCCGGGACGCACCATCACCGAGACCGACATCGTGAACTTCTCGGCCATCTCGGGCGACTGGAGCCCGATCCACACCGACGAGGAGTACTGCAAGGGCTCCCCCTACAAGACCCGGATCGCACACGGCCTCCTGGGGCTGGCAATCTCCGAGGGCCTGAGGTTCCGGATCCCGGCCTTCGCCGACGTGCGCTACATGGCCTCTCTCTACTGGAACTACAAGTTCACGGGGCCGATCCTGATCGGGGACAGCATCCGGGTGCGGGTGAAGATTGCGAGCAAGCGGGAGACCAAGAAGCCGGACCGCGGGATCGTGGTGGAGTACGTGACCATGGTCAACCAGCGCGGCGAGGTGGTCCAGGAAGGGGAGCACGGCTTGATGGTGTACCGGCGACCCGCCGCCTGAGAAACTGTGACCGCGAACGTTTATATCTCTACCCACACGAAAGGCGGCGCAGCCGAGAATCCTTTCTGGTAGTTATGCCCCGCGTTGTCAAGCCAGCTACAAGCAGGCCGCAGGCTGGACCACGCGGGAGGAGAGGGTCCAATGGGTGCACTAGACGGCGTTCATGTGTTGGATTTTACGCAAGTCATTATGGGGCCGGCATGCACGCAAGTCCTAGCCGATCATGGTGCTGACGTTATCAAGATTGAGCGCCCAGGCGAAGGCGATTTGGCACGTGCCTTCGGACCATGGCATCGGGGTGAGAGCTTGGCGTACGCCAGCCTGAACCGAGGCAAGCGCAGCGTCGCCGTGAATATTAAGGCGCCGGAGGGGAAAGCCGTTATTGAGCGCCTCCTGCCGAAAATGGATGTGTTGGTTCACAACTTCCGTCCCGGGGTGATGGAGCGGCTCGGGCTGGACTATTCCACGACAGCGCGTCGGTATCCCAAACTCATCTATGCTACGGGTTCGGGTTTTGGGACACGCGGTCCTTATGCTGAGCGAGGGAAGGGCGGGCATGAGTCGCTGGCTCAGGCGCTTAGCGGGCTGTTGGCCAAGTGCTCCGGCTCCGAGGGCCCGACCCGTCGCCTGCCGGTGGCAGTCGCCGACTTCACCGCGGGTATGCTCCTAGCGCAGGCGATTCTGCTCGCGCTCATCGCTCGCGAGCGGACTGGCCGCGGTCAGTTTGTGGAGACGTCGCTACTGGATGGTCTGATGGCAATGCAGGCCTGGGAAACGAGCGCCCTGCTGAACACGGTAGACCAGAAGCCGGTCGACCATGCGGCTAACCCATTGGACGGCGCGGTGTACCGCACACTCGATGGTCATTTGATGGTCACGGCCTTATTTCGCGCGAACGCGCTAGAAGACTTGTGTGTCGCCCTTGGGATCGAAAACCTCTCTACCGACCCGAGGTTCGCCACATTAGAGGCACTGGTGGCGAATGCTGATACCTTGCGCGCTCGACTGGAGCCAGTTCTTGCCACTCGCCCGACAGCCGAGTGGATCCCGAAGTTGGAGGCCCACGATATCCTCTGTGCGGCGGTGCGAAGCACAGCAGAGGCCCTCTGTGATCCTCAGCTGATCGCCAATCGACTTATCATCGAGACGGAGGATCCTCATCGGGGGAAGCTGCGACACATTGGGACGCCCTTGCGGTTGCAGGGGACGCCCCCTGCGCCGTCGGCCGTGGCTCCGATCCTGGGTGAGCACACCGACGAAGTACTCAAGGAGCACGGATTCACGGCCGATGAAATAGCGATGCTCCGGGCCCGTAAGATCATTGGATCTGATCCGCCCGCGTGACGTTGTCGGTGGCGGTCGCGGCCACGGTGAGCGTCCGATAATTCGTCGGGTCGGGCGGCACCTAGCGTGATTGCGGCCTCGGCAGTACCGCCTAGTTCAGGACGTGCGGGAAACCAGGGATCGGCTCCAGCCGAACTCGCGGATGAGCGCGACCAGGAAGACGGAGTAGGAGCACCAGACCCCGTAGATCACCACCAGGGTGACGAAGGTGATGGCCACCACGATCCGGTTCAGTCTCTCCTGCCTGCCTGACACCTGCTGTTGTGCCATCACACCTCTCGCTTCATTGGTCATTTCGCAAAGGCGCTGGGTTGGGCCGGCGCGGCGCCACCAGCCAGAGCAGGGCGCAGGAGAGGCAGATCAGGCCGAGGGCGCCCCACATGGCCGCCGCGTAGCTTCCGGTGAGATCGAAGACCTTGCCGCCCGCCCAGGCGCCTGCCGCGGAGCCAAGACCTAGCGAGATGTGGATGGTGCCGAAGATCGTCGAGAACCCGGGGCCCCCGAAGAGATCGTTGGAGGCGGCGGGAGCGAGGGGGGCGGTGATGGCATAGCCGAGTCCCAGCAGGATGGCATAGGCGTACGGCAGCGCCGTCGCAGGATAGGTGCCGGCCAGGACGAGGAAGCCGAGGCTCAGCGCAAAGCTGAGCGATGCGAGCGTGTAGACGAGTTCTCGCAGGGTGCGATCCATCAGGTACCCCCACCCCGCCTTCCCCGCGATGCTGGTCAACCCGACAATTCCCCCGATCGTAGCCGCCGCCATGGCGGGCACGCCGTGGTCCACCAGATAGGCGACCTGGTGGATCATGAGCAGTGTGATCGCGCTGTTGCTCGTGAACAGGACGATCCCCAGCGCCCAGAAGCGCCAGGACCAGACGGCCTGCGCCAACGTCCAGTACGTAAGACATCCCTGCGGGGCGCCGACTTCCGGGGCCGGTTGGGCTTGGACGGGGAAAGCGGGCTTCGGAGGCTCTCTCAGCAGCCAGATGGTGGCGGGCAGGATCCATCCGACCACGACTGCGGCAAACACCCGGAAGGCCCAGCGCCAGTCGTACCAGTCGATCAGAAGCTGGGCCAGCGGGATCAGACCGAAGATGCCCACCCCGATCCCGCCTGCGGCGATACCGACGGCCGTGCCTACGCGGGTCGGGAACCAGCCGCGGATCAGGATCACCAGCGGAACGTAGCCGCTGAAGCCGATACCTACGGCGGCGATGAATCCGAAGGCCAGATAGAGGTGCCAGGGCTGCGATGTCTCCGCGGCCAGCAGGAGGCCGAGGGCGAGCAGGCATCCTCCGGCCCGGATGACCCGGCGCGGACCGACCCGTTCCGCGAACGGGCCGAAGAAGGGGCCGACGGCCGCGTGCACCAGGGCGAACATGGAGAAAGCGCCGGCGGTGACGGACCGGCTCCAACCAAACTCCTTGAGCAGGGCGACCAGGAAGACGGAGTAGCTGAACCAGAGCCCGTAGAGCAGGGCCATGGTGACGAACGCCGTCCCGACGACGACCCAGCCGCGCGCGCTCTGCCGATTCGCCTCCTCTGCGCTTTTCACTCTGACTCTCCGGCGCAACTTCACTGTGCTGATAGGCGCGCACGGAATGACCAGTGGCCGATGTCAAATGACCAATGAAGGACGACGGACGATGGGGCCTCGGTCGGTTCCTTGCCATTGGACATTGGTCATTGTGTCATTGGTCATTCCGCGAAGGCGGGGGATGCGGCTGGCTCGGCCGAGCCACCCACATGAACGCGGGGGCCACGATCGCGCAGGCGAGGGCCACCCAGAGCGCCGCCGCATAACTCCCCGTCCAGTCGTAGATCCTGCCCGCCCCCCAGGACCCCACGGCCGCCCCCAGGCACAGAACCATGTGGAGGGTTCCGAAGATCGTCGAGAAGCCCGGCCCGCCGAAGAGGTCGCTGGCCGCCGCCGGCGTGAGCGGCGCCGTCCCCGCATAGCCGAGGCCGATCAGCACCCCGTAGAGGTACGGAAGCGCGGAGGTAGGATGCCAGCCCGCCAGGACGATGGCCCCGACGCTGGCCGTGGTACAGATGACCAATGACGGTTCCTCATTGGTCATTGGGATTCGGTCATTGGTCATTCCGCAAAGGCGGCGGGCTCGGCCGGCGCGGCGCCACCGCCAGGAGGAGCAGCGGCGACAGCACGGCCATCACGAGGCCCAGCCAGAGCGCTCCCGCATAGCTCCCGGTATAATCGAAGATGCACCCGGCACTCCAGGTGCCGGTGGCGAGTCCGAGGGCCCCTCCCGTATAGATGGCGCCGAAGATCGTCGAGAAACCCGGCCCGCTGAAGAGATCGCTGACGACGGCCGGCGACAAGGGTGCCATCACCCCATACCCCAGGCCGATCAGCACGGCGTACAGGTACGGGAGGAAGGAGGCCGGATGCCGGCCCGCCAGGACCAGGACGCCGATGCTGACCACGACGCAGCCGAAGCCCAGGCCGTAGGCCAGCTCCCGGTTGGTCCGATCCGAGAGGACCCCCCAGCCGATCTTGCCGACGATGCTCACCAGCCCCGCGATGCCACCCAGCATGGCGGCTACGAGGGTCGGCACGCCGTGGTCCACCAGGTAGGCCACCTGGTGGATCATGAGCATTTGGGTGACGAAGTTCCCCGTGAACTGGACGGCTGCCACGCCCCAGAACTGCCAACTCCTGACGGCGGTGGCGAACGTCCAGTAAGTGTCTGCAGACGCTACCCCGGGAGAAGCCTGTTCCGCGGGTTGGGAATCCGCCGCGCGGGGCGGGTCTCGGACGAGGAGAAGCGTTGCGGGCAGCACCCAGGCCACGATCAGGACGGCCAGGATGCGGAAGGCCCAGCGCCAGCCGTACCAATCGATCAGGAGTTGGGTCAGGGGAACCAGGGCGAAGATGCCCATCCCGATCCCGCCCGAGGTGATCCCGACGGCCGTGCCCACTCGGGTGGGGAACCACCCACGGGCGAGGACGACCGATGGAATCCAGGCCGCCAGGCTCACGCCCAGGGCGGCGATACCCCCGAAGCTCAGATAGAGGTGCCACCACGCCGTGGTCTCCGCCGCGAGGACCAGGCCGAGGCCCATGATCACGGTGCCCCACAGGACCAGGCGTCTGGGGCCGAACCGATGGGTCAGCCATCCCACGAGCGGCGCGACGAGGCCGTGCACCAGCACAAAGGTCGAGAAGGCGCCCGCCACGACGGAGCGGCTCCAACCGAAGTCCTTGAGCAGGGCGACCAGGAACACGGAGTAGGAATACCAGACCCCCAAGAGCATGAAGAGCGTGGTGAAGGTGGCGGCGACCACGATCCAACCACGTCGAGGGGAGAGCACTGTGTCAGGGGCGGCGTGCACGGGATGCGGGTCCTCCGAGGGTTGGTAATGCGAACCGCCGCATGATGAATCAAATCGGGCCAAATGTCGAGGAGATGTGAAGGGTTGCTTTGCCGATCGGACCCCTGCCGACGAGGACCTCGCTCGGCCGGCTGGGTCGGGCCCGCCCCGACCGCCGGACGCGGTCTTGTCGCGGGCGGGGTGAAACCCCTCGCTTTTTGGAATCGTCGCAGATTAGAATAGCGCCCGCATGGGCATGACGTCGCAGCCGGGAGGGGTGGGCACGTGGTCCGCGCGCTTAAATGGATGGGGATCGCGATCGGCGGCGTCCTGATTCTCGCGGTGCTTCTCGCGATCCTCCTGCCGTCGCTGGTGAGCCTGGAGCGGTATCGCAACTTCGTCGCGAGCCGGGTGGCGCGGGCGCTGGGACGGGACGTGCGCCTCCAGTCCCTGCAGGTGAGCGTGTGGCGCGGGATCGGCGCGGAGGCCCGCGGCATCCAGGTGGCCGAGGCGGCCGGGTTCGGCGCCGAGCCGTTCCTGACGGCCGACGCCCTACGCATGCGCGTGCAACTCCTGCCCCTGCTCAAGGGGCAGATGCGGGTGACGAGCGCCGTCCTGGAGCGGCCCCGCATCCGCCTCCAGCATGCGCCGGATGGCCACTGGAGCATCGACGACCTCTTCAGGGGCCACCCGGCGCCGGCCCCCGGCAAGCCGCAGGCGGAGGCGGCGCGGCCCGCCAAGGCCCCGTTTTTCGCCGCCCTGATCCTTTCCGAGGTGGCCGTGCGGAACGGGGAGCTCACGCTGGTGGAGCAAGGCGCCGCCACGCCGCTCACGCTCGGCCTCGCCGATCTGGATCTCAGCCTCACGCAGAAGAACGGCACGGACCCGATCGAGGTCCGGTCGCGCGCGCGCCTGGCGGGCGAGGCCTCGGGGCAGGTCGAGGCGACGGCCCGGATCACGCCGGGCGACGCGGAGGGGCCGCGCCTGGAAGCCACGCTCCTGTTCCGGGACGCGGACTGGAAGGCGTGGGGGAGCGTGCTCCCGGCTGCAATGGCTCTCACCGGTCCCGCGAGCGGCGAGGTCCGGCTCCGCGGGACGCCGAAGCGTCTCGCCTTCGGGGCCGATCTCGACCTGAAGGCGGCGACGCTTCGCCTCGGCCGGGCCGTGGAGAAGCCGGCGGGCGAGGCGGCGCGGCTCAGCCTCCAGGGGGAGCACGAGGATCCCGGGCTGCACCTGTCCAAGATGACGCTGGGCTTTCGGGATATGACGCTGGAGGGGAATCTGCGCATTCCCGATCTGAAGGCCCCGCGACTCCGCTTCACGCTGGCCTCACCCCGGGTGGACCTGGATCGACTGCTTCTCCGCCCGGCGGAACCGCACGCCTGGCTCGCCATCGGAGCGGCCTGGGCGGCCGGACGTTCGATCGAGACGAGGGCGCCGAAGAGCCAGGCAGCCGATCCTGGCGTGAGCGCCCTGGGCCGGGTGAAGATCGCCGAGTTGCTTTACAGGGGCCTGACCTGGAACGCGGTCGAGGCCGATCTCCAGTACCAGGATGGACTCCTCGCGATCCCATCGGCCCGCGCCGACTTCCTGGCGGGCCGGCTCTCCGCCAAGGGCGAGGTGGATCTACGCGCCAAGCAGCCGCGCGTGTCGCTGACCTCGCGGGTGGAGGGCGCGGCGACCGAGCCGCTGGTGAAGGCGCTCTCCAGCGGATCCTGGAGGCTCGCGAGCGGTCTGGAGGCCGAGACCCGGCTCAGCTTCGTCGGCTTTGCCGGGCCCGACATCCTCGGGTCGGCGAGCGGGGAGGGCTCGCTCACGCTCACGAACGGGCGAATCACGAACTACCGGCCGCTGGAGCGGCTGTCCGAGCTGGTGGCGCCGATCCTCCAGGCGCAGGGGGTGCGCGCCCGCCTGAACGAGTTCGACCGGGTGAGCGGCCACTACACGGTGGAGAACGGCCTCCTGCGCACGCGGGACCTCACGCTGACCAAGCCGGAGGGGACGGTGACGGCGGTCGGGGCGCTCGGCCTGCAGGATTCCAGCCTGAACTTCGACGTGGTGGTGCGGCTCGGCCGCACCACGATCGAGGCCAAGGTCACGGGCACCACGGCCCAGCCGATCGTCGTCCCCAAGCTCGGGCGGTTGCAGCGGAAGATCGAGACCGAGATCGACAAGATCCTCCCCGACGGGCAGGGCCAGGGACTCAAGGACCTGTTCAGGGGACTGTTCAACCGATAGGCGCCTCACCGCCATGATCCTGGCGCTCGTTACTCCATTCTACTTCCCCTCGGTGCGCGGGAACTCCATCACGGTCCAGCGGATCGCCTCCGGGCTCAGGGACCAAGGCCTCGGCGTCGAGGTCTACTCCCTGGACCGGCAGGACCCCGAGACGATCCGACAGGATCTCGCCCGCCTCCGGCCGGACGTCGTCCACGGCTTTCACGCCACGGCCACCGGATCGCTCACGGTCGCGGTCGCTGCTCGCCTCGGCGTGCCCGCAGTCATCAGCCTGACGGGGACGGACGTCAACCAGGACCTCTTCGACCCTCGGCACCGCTCGGCCGTCCTGGAGGCGCTCCGGGCGGCGCGGGCGATCGTGGCCTTCCACCAGGTCATCCGGGACAAGCTCTGCCGGGAGGCGCCCGCCTTGGCGGGTCGGGTGCACGTCATCGGCCAGGCGGTCCGCTGCGACGGGGAGAGCTTCGACCTGCGCGCCGCGCTCGGGCTCCATCCGGGCGATTTCATCTTCTTCCAGCCGGCGGGCATCCGCCGCGTGAAGAATATCCCGGCCGTGATCCCGCCCCTGGCGGCCTTGCAGCGGCGGTATCCGCGCCTCTGCTACGTCCTGGCGGGGCCGGTGATCGAGCCGGACGAGGCGGAGCGGATCACCGCCCTGCTTATGGGCTTCCCCTGGGCGCGCTCCCTGGGGGCGGTGGATCACGAGCGGGTCTGCGCCGCTCTTAACGCGGTGGAGATCGTGATCAACTCCTCGCTCTCCGAGGGGGGAATGTCCAACGCGGTCCTGGAGGCGATGAGCAAAGGGGTGGCGGTCCTGGCCTCGGACATCGAGGGCAACCGGTCCGTCATCCGGGACGGGGAGGACGGCCTCCTCTTCGGCTCGGAGGCGGAGTTCCTGGTCAAGGCCGAGCGGCTCCTCACCGATCCGGCCTTCCGCCTCCGCCTCGGACACCGGGCCCGGCAGAAGGTCGTCGCGGAGTTTCCACTCGCGGGCGAGATCGGCAAGTATCTGGCGCTCTACCGCGCGCTCGCCGCGGGGAGCGGCGCGGAGGCGGCATGGACCTGAAGACGCTGGAAGTCTTCTGCAAGGCCGGGGCGGCCGCGGACGGCGGGCGATGACGGACATCGTGCTGAGCGGCCTCCTCCTCGGGCTGGCCATCGCGCTGCCGGTGGGACCGGTCATCACGGAGCTCATCCGGCGGGGGCTCGCCGGGGGATTCCTGCCCGCTTGGCAGGTGGGTCTGGGAGCCGCGGTCTCGCATGCCGTTCTGGTGTCGCTGACCATGCTGGGAGTGGTCGCGTTCCTGGACCGTCCGGTCTGGCATGTGGTCCTGGGCGCGGGTGGCGTGCTGGTCCTCGGCTACCTCGGCATGGATGCGACCCGCGCCGGCACGGGGCCGCCGGTGGCCGCGGCGAATCCCCCCACGGGGCACCCGTTCCTCGTGGGATTCGGGATCGGGATCGCCAATCCGATCACCCTGCTCTGGTTCCTCACCGTCGGTGGGGCGCTGATCGTCAGTCAGAGCGGTGGACGCCTGGAAGCGGCGACGGCCTTCGGCGCGAGCTTCGTGGCCGGGGTCCTCGGTTGGGACACCGTGGTGGCCTGTCTGGCCGGGTATGGTCGGCGCTGGATGGGGCCGCGCACCCTCCGCCTCCTCAACCCGACCGCCGCGTTGGTCTTCTTCGGCTTCGCCCTCCGGCTGCTGTTCCAGCTCTCCCGGTTGGCCGGCTGAACCCAAACGGTGCAGTTGAACCGCAAAGGCCGCAAAGCACGCAAAGTATGACCCGTCACATTCCAGGGAGTGCCGGGAACGCATGCCCCGGAGCAGCCTCGACGCTTCGCGTCCGCGATGCAATTGTCTATCCTGAAGCTCTGCACTTCTTCGCGGTCTTTGCGTGCTTTGCGGTGAAGTGATTCGGCTAGGCGGCCCCGCGAGGGGTGCGGGTGCCGTCCGGATAGCGCTTGCAAGCCGCGCGGGCCTCCACTATCCTGCTAGCCGATTCCCGGATGAGGAGGCTTCCGATGGCGTGGCTACGAATCGCTGAAGCGCTGCGTGCCCAGGTCGGGACCCCGCTCACGGTGAAGGGGTGGGTGCGGAACCGCCGCGACTCCAAGGCGGACGGCGGGCTGTCCTTCCTCACGGTGCACGACGGCACGTGTCAGGACCCGATCCAGGTGGTGGCCCGGCGCGACCTACCGAACTACCAGAGCGAGGTCGTCCGGCTGTCCACCGGCTGCGCCGTGGAGGCGGACGGCACCCTGGTCGCGTCCCAGGGAAGCGGGCAAGCCGTGGATCTCCAGGCCTCGGCGGTCCGCGTGGTCGGCTGGGTGGACGATCCGGACACCTACCCGATCAGCCCCAAGCGGCACAGCTTCGAGTACCTGCGCGAGGTCGCCCACCTGCGCGCCCGGACCAACACGTTCGGCGCCGTGGCCCGGGTGCGGCACGCGCTGGCGCTGGCGCTCCATCGGTTTTTCGACGAGCGCGGCTTCTTCTATGTCCACACCCCGATCATCACCGCCTCCGACGCCGAGGGGGCCGGCCAGATGTTCCGGGTGAGCACCCTGGACCTCGTGAACCTGCCCCGCACCGAAGCGGGAGCGGTGGACTTCGGGCAGGACTTCTTCGGGCGGGAGGCCCGGCTCACCGTCTCCGGCCAGCTCAACGTCGAGACGTATTGCTGCGCGCTCACCCGGGTGTACACCTTCGGGCCGACGTTCCGGGCGGAGAACAGCAACACGTCCCGCCACCTCTCCGAGTTCTGGATGATCGAGCCCGAGATCGCCTTCGCCGACCTCGCGGACAACGCCCAGCTGGCCGAGGATCTCCTGAAGTCCGTCTTCGATGATCTGCTCACCCGCCGGGCCGACGACATGGCCTTCTTCGACCTCCGGATCGAGAAGGGGGTCGTGGACCGCTTGAAGCACGTGATCGAGAAGCCGTTCCGCCGGATGACCTACACCGAGGCGGTCGAGATCCTGCGGAAATCGGGCCGGACCTTCGAGTTCCCGGTGGAGTGGGGGACCGACCTGCAGAGCGAGCACGAGCGGTTCCTCACCGAGGAGCACTTCAAGCAGCCCGTTGTCCTGATGGACTACCCGAAGGAGATCAAGGCCTTCTACATGCGCCTGAACGACGACGGCAAGACCGTCGGGGCCATGGACGTCCTGGTCCCGAAGATCGGCGAGATCATCGGCGGCTCCCAGCGCGAGGAGCGGCTGGACGTGCTCGACCGGCGCATCGACGAGATGGGACTCCGGAAGCAGGACTACTGGTGGTATCGGGACCTCCGGCGGTTCGGCACCGTGCCCCATGCCGGCTTCGGGCTGGGCTTCGAGCGTCTCATCCAGTTCTGCACCGGGATGACCAACATCCGCGACGTCATCCCCTTCCCCCGCGCCCCCCGACAGGCCGAGTTCTAAGGGGCGTCATGACGGCGTATCTCGTCCGGCGGCTCTTCCAGACCATCCCCGTCCTGGTGCTCACGTCCGTGTTCGTCTTCCTCCTCCTGCACCTCCAAAGGGGACGTTGTAACATTAATTACCTTTTAGAGAATCAGGCGTTCCCAGCCAGCCCCACGGGTCCGTTCCCGCCGCGCGGCCCGGCAGACCGACACGGGATGAAGCTTGAGTGCTCGGGCGAGCTCGCGCCCGCTCTGCCCCAGGACCTCGATCCAGAGATACGCGAGCGCATCGCGAGCTCGTGCGACGGCCCG
>JBGPQZ010000056.1:0-13473 GCA_041489335.1 Methylomirabilia bacterium | reverse complement strand
GAAAGCACAACGGCCCTCTGGGGCGTCAGATGCCGCAGAGGGCCGGGCTTCGCAGGGCGCGCGGGGCGGGGCGCGGGCGAGGCATTGGTCTCGTGATCCCCAGGCGCCCGCATCCGACTGACCTCCTCGGGGCGTTCCGGAGAATCGTTGAAGTGGCGTAACCCTACTCCCGTCCCGCCGGCGCTGTCAAGCGGAACGGCCGTCGACAGGCTCGGGGCCAGCTCGGCGACGGTCCCGCAAGAGGGGAGCGACACGGGGGGCTCGCTCGCGACGCCGCGCCTCTGGCGTCGCCTGGGTCGTCACCCTGCCGAAGCAGCGGGGCCCGCGGTCAGCCGTCCTGCTGCACCCCTTCCCTGCCACTTGTCATTCTTGGCAACCCTATGCCGAAAAAGCCGATAGCCTTCCCGAGCTTGACGCTGGGCGTGTGCTGGTAACGTAACGAAGAGTTCTCGAAAACGCCGCGTCGTGCGAGAGTTCATAAGTGGTCCGGATCCAATTCCTCGGTGTGCCCAGCGCGATATTCCGCAAGGGCCTCCCGAGCGACGCGGGCCAGCTTGTCGGAAGAGGCCGCAATGGCACGATCGAACTCATCCTCCTCCGCCAACTCGGCAAGCAAGCGAGAAGCCAACACGTCTTGTTCTGCAGGCGGTAATTCTGAAGCCTTCGCGAAGGCTTCTTGTAGACGCTTAGTCATCCGTGCATCTCCTTTGCCGGTATTCTAGCACGAGGCCCACACGTTTTGGAGGACGTGTGGGGGACCCGTTGGACGTTTGGGGGACGGGCTGCCTTCGTTAACTTCTCCTGATCCGCTCCCGCATCCCCAGGCGCCCGCATCCGACTGACCTCCTCGGGGCGTTCCGGAGAACCGTTGAAGCGACCCGAGCCTACGCCCGCCCCGCCGGCGCTGTCAAGCGGAACGGCGGTCGACAGGCTCGGGGCCAGCTCGGCGACGGTCCCGCAACACGGGAGCGACACGGGGGGCTGGCTCGCGGCGCCGCGCCTCTGGCGGATTCGACTCGTTTCAGGGGACGATCACGGGGGACGATGGGCGCCCCAGGATTGGTCGGCAGGGGGAAGCCCCCGGTGTCGGGGCCGGATCAGCCAAGGGGAAGCAGGTGGCTCAAGGCCATGAACCGACGATCATGGTTACGCCGCAGCCTCCTTCCCCTCCGAGGGCCGAGGGGGAAGCGTCACCACCGTCCGTCCGCCCGCGTGTTGTTCCTGGCGCAGCCGTCGGCAGAGTTCTTCCAGGTCGTAGGCGGACGCGGCAAGCAGGGCCTCGCGTGCGGAACGAACCTCTGCGACGATCGGATCTTCCCAGGGCTTCATATCCTGCTCTGGCTCAGGCACGTTTTCAGCCTCCCATGAGCTCGTCGGCGACCACGAGCTCAGACACGTACACGTCGAAGGCGGGGCGCCGCCGCCCCCACCACTCATGGGTAAGTTGCTGGCGTGCTGCCATGATCAGGTCGCGGCTGGGCCGAGCCGCCAGGTAGCTGATTATGGTTGTCTCGAGGTATACGGATGAAGCCACGCGCCCACTCTACTCCCAATCGCTTCCCTTGTCACCCTGCACGCGACGACGGGGACAGGGACAGCGACAAGGGTAAGCGAGCAAGGGGGGTGCAGAATGATCGGCTTGATGTGATCCGCTGTCTGGGATACTCTGAAGTACATACTATCATCACGGACGGAGGAGGAGAAGCAGATGCCGACACTGGCGCACAAGGTTCAAGTGCTCTTGACCGACGAGCAGCATCGCCTGCTCCTCAAGCTGGCGAAGGCGCAGCGGAAGCCGCTGAGCGTGCTCTTGCGCGAAGGGGTTGTCGAGCAGGTCATCAAGGAGGCCCGACGGGCGGCCAAGCGGCAGGCCTGCGATGAGATCGCGGCGATGGCGCTCCCCGTCGGGGAGTGGGCGGATATGGAGGCAGAGATCGGGCGGGCACATGCCGGGGCTCGGAGGCGGCCGTGAAGTGCTTCCTGGACACCAACATCTTCATGTATGCCGCCGGCCAGGAGCATCCCCTGAAGGCCCCATGCGTGGGAATTCTCAGACGAGTGGCCAGTGAGGAGCTGGAGGCTGTGACCAGTACCGAGGTGCTCCAGGAGATCTTGTCC
This sequence comes from Methylomirabilia bacterium, assembly GCA_041489335.1. Classification (GTDB taxonomy): domain Bacteria; phylum Methylomirabilota; class Methylomirabilia; order Methylomirabilales; family 2-02-FULL-66-22; genus 2-02-FULL-66-22. Next base: position 11,355 of record JBGPQZ010000056.1, on the reverse strand, counting down.
CGCTATGGCGCCGTCGGGTCATTTCACGGCACTCTGCAGGACCTCCTGAAGCAGCGTGTTCAGACTCTTACTCTCTCGGCAAGCACGCGCCGCAATCGCCTTGTGGAGCGACGCAGTTACCCGAACGACGAATCGCCCTGAATATGGTTTCTCCGGTGACTCCCCCCTACTAGCGCAGAACTCTAGATAGTCGTCGACCGAATCCCGAAATGCCTTGCGCAGTTCCGCAACGGTCTTCCCTTCGAAGGTCACGACATCCCGCAGATTCAGCACCTCACCATGAAACACACCGACCTCGTCGTCAAAATCAACCTTGCCCAGGTATCCCTTGTACTGCATCATAGTTCGACTCCTGCTTCGGCCAGGAACCTCCTCACAGACCGGACCATGCCCGGATTCGCCTCCCGCCTCGGATGGGGCCGATGAAACACTGCGCGAACTCCCCTCAGCACAACCCGGACACGAGAGCCCCTGCCCTCCGATAGCTCTGCCCCAAGCGCCGAAAACAGGCTTTCGATATCCCGCCATGGGATATCGGGACGCTCCGGCGTCTCAAAGACCTTCTCCAGTGTCTTTCGGTGCTTGCTCGTCATCCCGAATGAATGATACCAGAAGACGATATCATGTCAATATTCCCACTTGCTTGAGCGCAGTCTCCGGGGCTACCGCGGGGCGGGCGGCGCGAAGGCCTGCTCCATCTCGCGGCGGAACGCGACGGTGGGGTCGGCGGCGTTCACCACCACGTCGTCCCAGGTCACGATCTGCCCCCGCGCGATCGGCCGCGTGAGCTTGACGTCGTGGGCCAGCCCCAGCGGGAGGCCGCGCCGGGCGAGCGAGGTGGCGGCGGGCAGGATCTTGCCCCACACCATGTAGCCCCCCTCCCCGTCCAGGACCTCGCCCGCCGCCAGGTCGCGCTTGGCGGTGGCCACCACGTCGGCGTGCCAGCCGACGGGCGACCCGGTGGGCTCCCCGCGCAGCATGATCGAGGCCACGCTGATCCCCAGCTCCAGTCCGACCAGGTGGAGCGGCCGGTAGAGGCCGGCGTACTTGCCCGTCTCGTCGGGCAGCATCCAGTACTCCTTGAAACAGCGCTGCACGTACTCCGAGGGGGCCTCGTAGGTGACGTACACCCCCATCTGGAGGTGGTGGGGCACCGGCGTCCGATCCCGGTTCAGGCTGGAGATCACCTCCACCGTGCCCGCGTAGGCCAGCGTTCCCCCGTCCGCCTGGGGCCGGCACACCTTGGCGATGTCCGCGGCAGCGCAGGGCGGGAAGCCGAGGCCGTCCGGCGGCGGCGTGAGGCCGGTGGCGTTGGAGACGGCCGCCATCTCGATCCCGGACTTGGTGCCGTCGATGAACGAGTTGAACATCTTGGGGTTGGCCCCCGCCTTGGCCGCCGTCTCTTTCGTCCAGCCGAAGTTCTCCCACACCGTCTCGGGCGTGGAGGCGTGGAAGTCGGGATGGTACCGCGTCCCCTTCCCGGCGCAGACCACGGGGAAGCCGCAGGCGCGGGCCCAGTCCACCAGCTCGCAGATGATGGCCGGCTGATCCCCATAGGCCAGCGAGTAGACCACGCCTGCCCGCCTCGCCCGCTCCGCCAGGAGCGGGCCGGCCAGGACATCCGCCTCGACGCAGACCATGATGATGTGCCGGCGCTGCCCGATGGCGGCCAGGGCGTGGCGGATCCCCGCGGCGGGGACCCCGGTCGCCTCCACCACCACGTCCAGGCCGTCCGCCGCGATCAGGGCCAGGGCGTTTTCCGTGATGTGGGTGCCGCCCCCCTTCCGCGCGGCGGCGAAGGACGGGGCCGCGTACTGCTCGGCGGGCCAGTGGGCGCGGCGGCAGGCCTCGCGCGCCCGCTCCGGATTCAGGTCCGCGATCCCCAGAATGTGGATCCCGGGCGTCCTGCGCACCTGGGCCAGGAACATCGTCCCGAACTTCCCCGCGCCGATGAGGCCGACGCGCACGGGTCTTTGCTGCTCGGCCCGTGCTTGCAGCTTCCGATGCAGGTTCATCGAACCCTCCGTGGCATGATGGTCAATGCTGCCTAGTGTCCTGAGTTACATATTCGCTAACAAATCGAGGCCCCCGGGGCGGCCCCGAGCCCGCCGGGCCCGCGGGACCGGGCGGTTTCCGGTCGCCGTCGTCCCGCCGGCAGGCGAGACGACGGCGCGGAGGAGCCCCCTCCTGTGCGGGGCGACGACCCGGAATGAGCCCGGGCCGGCATCGACGAGGCCCCAGGCGGGGGAGGGGCGGTCCCGGGGGCCGAGGAATTCGTCTGCAGACTTCCGACTCGGGACACTAGCCCGACGAAAGAGTCAGGGCTCGAGCCGCTGATAGAGCACGAGCCGGCGGTTCTTGGTGTAGGGCCGCACCTGGCCCGCCCAGCGGCCCTGATCCACGGCCTTCCCCCAGGCCTCGCTCACCAGCACCTCGGGGCTCTCGATCTCGTAGAGGGCGTTGTAGGTGGGCTCGCCCTCGACCACCACGGTTTTGCGCTCGCCACCGATGATCAGGGTCACTTCCTGCTTCTTGAAGCGCGCCACCGAGATGACGCCCGGAACCTTCAGGAGCATGGGCACGTGCTCGGTGTCATAGACTTCGTGGAAGAGAGAGTCCTTCTGGGGCTCGACGTCCATGGCCGCGCTGAAGAGATATCGGGTGGTGAGTGACATGATCCTGGCTCCTCTCCCCTCCGGTTCGCATGACGGTCAGGCAGGTTTGTGCAGGCAATCGGCCGATACCCTACCACAAATTTGCCCGAGACTCCATTTCCCTCCCGCCCCATGCCCCACGCCCTGTGCCCCGTGCCCCGTGCCCCATGCCCGCCGGATGGCGAGTTTTCGGTTTGCATCATGGGGGGATCATGTTAGGCTCACCTAGCCGGTTTCTTCTCCTCTAAGGCATGGAACATGGCCGAGGATTTCACGACGATCGCCTGGACGTCGAACGGGACGGTCCGCCTGATCGACCAGACCCGGCTCCCCCTCGAAGAAGTCTATCTCGAGTGCCGGACCGTCGAGGAGGTGGCCCACGCCATCTGCACGCTCCAGGTCCGCGGGGCGCCCGCCATCGGCCTGGCCGCCGCCTTCGGGCTGGCCCTGGGCGCGCAGACCATCCGGGCGGAGACCTTCGAGGCATTCCACGCGGCGCTCACGGAAGTGGGAGTCGTTCTCACCCGGACCCGGCCCACGGCCGTCAACCTGGCCTGGGCGGTGCGGCGGATCCTCGACCTCGTCAAGACGTGGCGGGCCCTGCCCCTCGACGAGATCCGGACCCGGCTGGCGGCCGAGGTGAAGGATATGTGCGAGGAGGATCTGCGCATCAACCGCGCCATCGGGAAGCACGGGCAGGCCCTCGTGCCCGACCCGGCCCGCATCCTCACCCACTGCAACGCCGGCGGGCTGGCGACGGCCGGCTACGGCACGGCGGTGGGGGTCATCCGCGCCGCCGCCGAGGCGGGCAAGCGGATCAGTGTCTGGGTGGACGAGACGCGCCCGCTCCTGCAGGGGGCGCGCCTGACCACCTGGGAGCTCCAGAAGGCGGGCATTCCCGTCACGCTCATCACGGACAGCATGGCGGGTCACTTCATGCGGCGGGGCGAGGTGGACCTGGTCGTGGTCGGGGCCGACCGGATCGCACGGAACGGGGACGTGGCCAACAAGATCGGCACGTACAGCGTGGCCCTCCTGGCTCGCGCGCACGCCATTCCCTTCTACGTGGCGGCCCCCCTTTCGACGTTGGACCTGGACCTGACCGACGGCTCCCGGATTCCCATCGAGGAGCGGGCGCCGGACGAGGTCACCACGATCGGCGGACGCCGCCTGGCCCCGGCCGGCATCCGGGTGGCCAATCCGGCCTTCGACGTCACGCCCGCGAGCTTCGTGGACGCGATCATCACCGAGCGGGGCATCGCCCGCCCCCCGTACGACGAGAGCCTCCCCGAGTTGGCAGGTGAGGCGTGAGTCGTGCCGACGGAAGCAGGCGCGACGGGTTCGCCGGGATGAGGCTGCGTAGCTGGTTTGCAGCGGTCCTGTGGCTCCTCCTGGCCGCCAGCCTTGCGCAGGCGGGCGACGAGGGTACGCCCAGTGCTCCGCAGGCCGCCCTGCAGGCGGCCGTGCAGGAGGTGGCGGCCGGCAACACCGCATCGGCCCTGGAGGCCCTGCTGGCTCTCGAGCGCCAGCCGCTTCCGGCGAGCCTCAAGCGACAGGCCGATTTTCTCCTGGGGATTCTCTTGTTCCGCCAGGGGCAGCGAGAGGAGGCTGTCCCTCGCCTCGAGCGCGCGGCGCGCGACTATCCTCTCCTGGCGGACTACGCCCTCTACGTGCTCTCGCAGGCGTTCCGGAAGGGCGGGCAGCGCGCGGAGGCCGCCGCCGCGCTGCGCCAGCTCCTGACCGACCACCCCCAGAGCCTCTTCCTCGAGCGGGCCAGTCGCGAGTTGCCCCGCGACTACCTGGAGGCGGGCGACCTCGCGAAGGCCGAGGAGGCGGGCCGCCAGTACCTGAGCGCCTTCCCGAGTGGTCCGAGGTGGGCGGAGGCCTGGCTGGCCATCGGCGAGGCCCTGCTGCGATCCGGGCGCACGCAGGACGCGGAGGACGTCTTCCGCCGCGTCTGGATCGAGTTCCCCGGAAACCCGGAGAGCGCGCGGGCCAAGGACCTCCTCGGCAGCATCCCCGCGGCCCGGCCCTTCACGCCGGACGAGCAGTTCCAGCGGGCCTCCATCGTGCACCAGCTCGGGCGATTCGGCCAGGCCGTGCAGGAGCTCACGCCCTTCGCCGCCGCCGGGAGCCCGCGCGAGGCCCAGGCCCGGCTGCTGCTCGGGATCAGTGCCTTCAACCTGCGGCAGTACGGGCAGGCCGTCCAGTGGCTGGACCCCCTCAAGGAGGTCTCTGGGGCAAGCCACGCGGAGGCGCTCTACTGGCTGGGGCGGAGCGCCGGTCGATCCGGCGACTCGGTCCGGATGATCGAGACCCTGACCTTCCTGGCGGATACGGCCCGTGAGACGCGGCGCGGGGAGGAGGCGCTCTTCCTCCTCGCCCAGGCGGCGGTGGACGACGGGGACGTCAGCCGGGCCCAGGTCTATCTCGCGCGGCTCCTCGCCGAGTATCCGAGGGGCGCCTTCGCGGATGCCGCCCTGTGGCTCCAGGGGTGGCTGGCCTACAAGCAGCAGGAGATGCCGACCGCGCTCGTCGCGTGGGGCCGTCTCCTCACGGAGGAGTTGGGATCGCGCTACCGGGTCCCCGCCCTCTACTGGCGAGGGCGCGCCTTCGAGGCCATGCGACAACCGGCCGACGCCGTCCAGGCGTTCCGTGCGATCCTGGACAGCGCCCCCGACCAGCCCTACTATCGGCTGCGCGCGACGGAGCGGCTGGCGGCCCTGGCCAGGAAGACGCCCGTCCCGGGCCCCGCGCTGGCCCCGCGGGTCGGAAAGAGCGACCTCGGAAGCGGCCTCCACGCCCAGAAGGCGCGGGCGCTCCGGGGCCTGGGGCTCGTGGACGAGACGGTCGAGGAATACAGCGAGCAGGTGCGCAGCCGCCCCGACGATCGGGCCGGTCTCGGCGAGTCCTGCCGGGCCTTCCTGGGCCTCCAGCGCTATGACAAGGCGGTCTGGCTGGGGCGGGGCATCCTGCGTCCCCTCTTCGTCCAGGAGGGCGGCCGATCGCCGATTCGCGAGTTCTGGCAGTGCTGGTATCCGCTGGGTCACCTGGACCTGGTGCGCCAGCACGCCAAGACCCGCGGCCTGGATCCCTACCTGGTGCTGGCCCTGATCCGCGAGGAGAGCGCCTTCGCTCCCCACGCCGTCTCGCGCACGGGGGCACGGGGCCTCATGCAGCTCATGCCCCAGACGGCCGACCTCGTGGCCCGGGAGAACAATCTCCCCCCCGCCTCCGCCGCGGCCCTGGAGGCTCCCGAGGTGAACATCCGGCTCGGGGTGATCCACCTGGCGGACCTGCTGCGCGAGATCGGAGGAACGCTCAGCCTGGCCTTGGCGTCGTATAATGCCGGTAAGCCGCCCGTGCAGCGCTGGGTGCAGCGCTTCGGGTTCGCCGACGAGGCGGAGTTCATCGAGGACATTCCCTATGCCGAGACCCGGAACTACGTGAAGCGGGTCCTGGGGAGCTACGACCAGTACACGCGCCTGTACGCGACGCCGCCGACCGTGTCCTCGCCGCCGGTGGGCGGCCGGGCGGTCCCCGGGCGGCCGAGGACCGAGGGGCGGACGGGAGGGGCGTGGCAGTGACGACTGCTGCCCCTCATCGGTTCGTAGGAGGTTTTCCATGAGGACAGTGCGGATCCCCACGGCGCTGACCATCGCCGGATCGGACTCCGGCGGGGGCGCCGGGATCCAGGCCGACCTCAAGACCTTCACCGCCTTCCGGGTGTTCGGCCTGTCGGCGGTGACAGGCCTCACGGCCCAGAACACGCAGGGAGTCCAGAAGGTCGAGCTGCCGTCCACGGACTTCATCGCCGCCCAGCTCCGCGCCGTCCTGACGGACATCGGGGCCGACGCGGTGAAGACGGGGATGCTGGCGACGGGCGAGATCATCCGGACGGTCGCCGGGCTGATTCGCGAATTCGGGCTCACCAACCTGGTGGTGGACCCTGTCATGATCGCCGCCAGCGGCGACGCCCTCATGCAGCACGAGGCCGCCCCGGTCATGCGCGAACACCTCTTCCCGCTGGCCACCGTCGTCACGCCCAACCTGGACGAGGCCACCTTCCTCTGCCAGCGGAAGATCCGCACGCTCGAAGAGATGCGCGAGGCGGCCCGCGCCATCCACGCCATGGGGCCGCGCACCGTCCTGGTCAAGGGCGGGCACCTGCCGGGCGACCGGGTGGTGGACCTCCTCTTCGACGGGCGGGAGTTCGTGGAGCGCGAGAGTCCGCGCATCCCGGGCGAGTTCCACGGGACCGGCTGCACCCTGTCTGCCGCCATCGCGGCCGGCCTGGCCAAGGGCCTCCCCGTGCGCGAGGCGGTGGCCATCGCCCAGGCCTACATCACGCTGGCCATCCAGGCGGCGCCGGCCGTTGGCAAGGGCCGGCGCCCACTCGACCACGTCCCCGCAGGTTTCGTTCCCCCGGAGACTCGGCGATGAGGACCGTCCCCGCGTGTCTCACCTGCATCCTGGGCGACGTCTATGCCGCGGCCCAGCTGGTCACCCCCGATCCCGCCGTGCAGCTCCAAGTCGCGAAGGACGCCATGAGGTTCCTGGCCGGCAGCTTCGACCACCAGCGCGTGCCCTCGTATTACATCACCGAGGTGCACCGGATCCTCAAGCGCGACACGGGGATTCCCATGCCCTTCGTCGAGAGTCGGGCGCAGCTCAACCGGATCGCCCTGGACATCGCCGCGCGCCTCTCGGCCGAGGCCGCGAAGCTGGAGGGCCTGCCCCGCTTCCGTTTCCTGGCCCGCTGGGCCCTGGCGGGCAACAGCCTGGACTCGCGCACGGTCGGCATCGGCTACGGCTTCGACCCGGTCAAGATGCTCGAGCACCTGCAGGGATATGTCGATCGCGGGATGGCCAAGGACCACGTGGAGCGGCTCTACGAGCTGATCCGCGCCAAGACGCCCGTCCTCTACATCCACGACAACGTCGGCGAGATCGCCCTGGATAAGCTCTTGATCCAGGAGATCCGCCGCCAGGGATGCCAGGTGACCTCCGCCCTGCGCGGCGGTCCCATCACCTCGGACGCCACCATGGAGGACGGCCGCGTGGTGGGCCTGGATCGCGCCGTGGACCGCCTGATCCAGGCCGGTCCCGACACGCTGGGCATCTCCTGGGAAGAGGCGTCCGCGGACTTGCGCGAGGCCATGCGTTCTGCCAAACTGATCATCGCCAAGGGGCAGGCGAACTTCTACGTGCTCTCCGAGCACAAGCCGGAACTCAACGCGGAGGTCTTCTGCCTCCTCACCATCAAGTGCCAGCCGGTGGCCGACGTGATCGGCGTCCAGCCCAAGCAGGCCGTGGGGATCTTCCTGTAAGCGCGAAGCCGACCCGGGGCGGGAAACGTGGGGAGGATACGGCGATGGCAACCAATACCTATACCGCCGTGGTGGAGAAAGAGAACGACACGTATGTTGCCCTTTGCCCGGAGTTGGATGTGGCCAGCCAGGGCACCACAGTGGAAGAGGCAATGGCCAACTTGAAGGAGGCTGCGGAACTCTTCCTGGAATGTGCAGATCCGGCTGAGGTGAGGCGCCGCCTTCACAGCGAGTTCTATGTGACGCGGTTTGAAGCTGTTCATGGCTAGGCTCCGCTGAGCCGGGAGTTTCGCGATGAGCTTACAAGGAAAGCGCATCCTGCTGGGAGTGACGGGGAGCATCGCGGCCTACAAGGCGGTGGAGCTGCTGCGGCAGCTCACCAAGGCGGGCGCCGAAGTCCAGGTGGCCATGACCGAGGCGGCCACGAAGTTCGTGACGCCGCTCACCTTCGAGACGCTGTCGCGCCAGGAGGTTCTCCTGGACATGTGGTCCCTCGCCTACAACCACCGCATCGGCCACCTTGAGGCGACAGAGCGGGCGGATCTCCTCGTCGTCGCCCCGGCCACCGCCCAGACCATCGCACGGCTGGCCCTGGGCCTCGCCGACGACTTCCTGAGCTGCATCTACCTCGCCAGCCGCTGCCCCGTGCTGCTGGCACCCGCCATGGACAGCGACATGTTCGAGCATCCCGCCCTGCAGGCAAACCTGGCCTCCCTGCGGACGCGCGGCGTGCACATCCTCGAACCCGACCTGGGCCCGCTGGCCTCGGGCCTGGTGGGGCGCGGCCGCCTGGCGGAGATCCCGGCCATCCTGGCCGCGATCGAGCGGATTCTCCTCCCCAAGACGGATCTGGAGGGAAAGGTGGTCCTGGTCACGGCAGGACCCACGCGCGAGCCCGTGGACCCGGTGCGCTTTCTCTCCAATCGCTCCTCCGGCAAGATGGGGTACGCCGTGGCCGAAGCCGCCGCGGCTCGCGGCGCGAAGGTGATCCTCGTCAGCGGGCCGACGGCCCTGGCGGTTCCGCCGGGAGTCGACGTGGTGCACGTCGAGACCGCCCAGGAGATGCATGACGCCGTCATGGCCAAGCTGCCTGTCGCGGATGTCGTCATCAAGGCCGCCGCCGTGGCCGACTACCGGCCGAAGCAGGTGGCAGGCCGGAAGATCAAGAAGAGGGAGGGGCTCGCCGAGATCGCGCTGGAGCCAACCCCCGACATCCTGGCCGAGGTGGGCAAGCGGAAGGGAACCCGGATCCTGGTCGGCTTCGCCGCCGAGACGAACGACCTGGTGGCGAACGCGCGCAAGAAGCTCGCGCAGAAGCACCTCGATCTCGTGGTGGCGAACGACGTCAGCCAGCCGGGCGCCGGCTTCGACGCCGACACGAACATCGTCAAGATCCTGGACCCGGCCGGCGGCGTGGAAGAGCTTCCGCTGCTTTCCAAGCGCGAGGTCGCCGACCGCATCCTCGATCGCGTGGTGGTGCTGCTGGCGAAGCAGCCCTAGAGCGCTCGTGAGGCCTACGGCCCCTCACCCCTTACGGCCCCCCGGAGAGACATGGGAAACGATCCGCAGCAGGACCTGAAGAGAATCGTCGGGCAGGTGCGCGAGTACCTCACGGCACAACGGGAGCTGGGCCTGGAGCACACCGACCTGCGCTGGCCCGAGGCAGCAGCCCCCGCCCCGGTGGCGCGTCCCACGCTTCAGCAGATTCGCGAGGAGATGGGCGAGTGCACGCGCTGCAAGCTCTCCAAGGGCCGGATCCAGATCGTCTTCGGCGTGGGGAACCCGGACGCCCGCCTGGTCTTCGTGGGCGAGGCGCCGGGCGCCGACGAGGACGCGCAGGGGGAGCCCTTCGTGGGGCGCGCGGGGCAGCTCCTCACCAAGATCATCGAGGCCATGGGCCTCAAGCGGGAGGACGTCTACATCTGCAACATCCTCAAGTGCCGCCCGCCCGGAAACCGGACCCCGGAGGCGGACGAGATCGTGGCCTGCCAGCCATTCCTCCTGAAGCAGCTCCAGGCCATCGGGCCCCAGTTCATCTGCGCCCTGGGCGGGCCCGCCGCCCAGACCCTGCTCCAGACCAAGGAGCCGATCTCGCGCCTGCGCGGCAGGTTCCACGACTACCACGGGACCCCGCTCCTGCCCACGTTCCACACGGCCTACCTGCTCCGGAACCCGAACGAGAAGAAGACGGTGTGGGAGGACATGAAGTTCCTCATGCGCCACATGGGCCTGGGAACTTGAACAGGTTTTCCGGCCTTGCGAATTCCTTCCTCTTGGCGCCCTTGGCGTCTTGGCGGTTGAGGATCTCCGTTGATTGGCCATGATGCCCACGCCGCCCGCCTACGTTGACGTTGTCTTTCCGGCCGCGCTGGAGGGAGCGCTCACCTATCGCGTTCCCGAGGCCTGGCGCGGCCTCGCCGTGCCGGGCAAACGCGTGAGCGTGCCCCTGGGCCGGCGGATCGTCACCGGCTACCTCGTGGGGACGCGCGCGGAGGCCCCGGTCGCCGACACCAAGGACCTCGCCGAGATCCTGGATGCCGAGCCGCTCCTCGACGCCCACCTCCTCGCGTTCACCCGCTGGGTGGCCGACTATTACCTGTGCCCGTGGGGCGAGGTCATCCGCACCGCGCTGCCGCCCGGCATCGACAGCCTCACTCGCCGGGTCGTCGCCATCACGCCGGCGGGCCGCACCGCCCTGGAGGGGAGCGGCATCCTCCGTCCCGGCGAGTCAGAGCTACTCGGCTGCCTGGTGAACCGCCAGCCGACCCCCCTCGCCACGCTTGGCGCGCGCTGGCGTCAGGCGGATTCGCTGGTCAGGAGCCTCGCGCAGCGCGGCCTGGCGACGGTCACGGCGGAGATCCGGCCGCCGCGCGTCCGGCCGCACACCGTGTCGCACTGCTGCCTCGCGCCCGGCGTGGATCCCGATTCCGCCGCGCTTCCGCCGCGGGCCACGAAGCAGCGAGCGATCCTTTTTTCCCTCGCCGCTGCTCCGGCCGGCCTCCCCCGGGCCGAGGCCGCGGCCGGCAGTCCCGCCGCGCTCGCCGCCCTGATCCGGAAGGGTCTGGTGACGCTCCGCGAGGTCGAGGTCACGCGGGATCCCTTCGCGGCCGCCACGGCGCCGGAGGACGCGGCCAAGACGCTGGCGCTCTCGCAGACCGAGGCGCTTCGCTCCATCCAGGACTCGTTGGCCGGCCGGCGCTTCCAGCCGCTCCTCCTCTACGGCGTCACCGGCTCGGGCAAGACCGAGGTATACCTGCAGGCGATCGAGCTGGTGCTGGGGGAGGGGCGCCAGGCCCTGGTGCTGGTCCCCGAGATCGCCCTGACCCCCCTCACCGTCCAGCGCTTCCTGGCGCGCTTCGGCAGCCGCGTGG
>JBGPQZ010000055.1:0-13494 GCA_041489335.1 Methylomirabilia bacterium | reverse complement strand
TCCCGCAAAACACTTATGGGCAGACTCGTCCGACCAGATTCCTACCGCGCAGAACGGGCCGCGATGGCCAGCCTCCATTCGCACGGTATTCATTGCACTAAGCAGTTCCCGGAACCTTGCCGGCCTACTTGGGGGGCTTCCATCTGATGGCTCCCCGGAGACACTCATAAGGGCTCCTACGCCAAATATCCTTGTGATTATCCGCCAGTGCCTTTTCTACCCAAACATTGAGATCACCTCCTCCCGAAGCTGTAAAAGCCTCATCGAGTACACGAGCGTAGTCACTCCTTCCTTGCACCATAGCCTGCACTATCTCCTCAATCCGTTCAATCACGGCTCTCCTCGCGAGCTGCTCCATGGTACTTCTCTGGCGATTTTCCAAAATTCCGCACGGATGGGCAGACCCAAAGAAGAACAGGGTCAACCCGACCCATCCGATCACGCACACGGCTAGCCCTAGTGCGATTCGAAGAATCAGCTCACATCTCATTCCAATCCCTCGCCACACCCCACCAAGCCAACCAAGCAAATCATATACCGATGCCCTGAAAAAAGCCAGGGGCCCTCACTCCCAGAGAGGCCCCGAAAGCACCCCGGGCGTGGTCGCAGGCCTCCTCGTCCCCCTCGACACTCGCCCAGGAATTTTGCCGTTAGACTGACAGACTGAGGCTCCATAAGGCACCCGCCCCGTCGCCAACCTCCCCCCGTGGGGGGACCCACCCTCCACCCCTACACACCACTGTCTTTGCGTCGACGCTCATGCCGACTGACCGGAAATCTGGTGTCACTTCTGGTGTCACTTCGGAATCGATCCGCGCCGATTTCAATCTATCACCATCGCAGTCGCCCAGACTTCTAACCCCTTGTCGGTGCTTGCGTTATCGTCCTTCGTCACTCTCCGTCGTTTTCGGTCGATTCCCCCTCTAATGGCACTTTTAAGCCGGGTGTTGTGGGTTCGATTCCCACCCGGGTCACCATTTCTTCTTCCACAGTCACGCCATCGCTCGGATTCCCGCTAGGTGTCTCAGTGGCACTTGGGGGGCTACCCCCACGGCGGGCCAGCTCCTTCAGCTGGCCCAGCTCCCCGGTGGCAGCTCATCCCGTGCCGCAATCATCGCGGCCCGGCCTGCTTCTCGCTGGCTAAACGGAGGAGTGGAGGCAGAGAGGGATCTTGGTCGGAGCCGAGACTCAGGAGACGTGGCGCTGTCCCGACAACCGGGTTGATCTCGGCGATCGTCCGGCGGCGTGTGCCGGGCGGGTAGCCCTAGGATCGCTGTGAGGCAGCCAGGGCCAGGGCGACTTGGATGGTGCGCAGAACGGTCACGGGTTCCACCGGTTTGCGCAGAGCCAGCTTGCCCCCCATCTTGAAGGCCTGGGCGTTCAGCTTGGGATCGGTCAGAGCGGTGATGATGATCACCGGGATGCTTTTCAGGTCCGGGTCGGCCTGTAGCCGGCGGCAGACCTCGAAACCGTCCATTCCGGGCATCAGGATGTCCAGGAGGATGATCGCCGGGCGCTCCCGAGCGGCCATCTCCAGGCCCGTGGGGCCGTCGCGGGCTGTCAAGACCATGAAGCTGTTGCTTTGAAGAATCTCGCGGTACATCAGGACGATCTGCGGGTCGTCGTCCACGATGAGAACCTTGTTCGCGGGCTGCAACGCGTCGCTTTCCATGACCAAGCCGCTCCCCAGCGTGAAGCCGCAAACCTGGCAGCGCCGGATGGTCAGGGAGTCCTCAATGACTTCAAGGATCGGCTGGACAGCCTGGCACTTCGAACAGTACTCGGACGCGGGCTGCCGCTCTGCCATGTCGCCTCCTCAGGGGGAGTGAGCAATCCCCCTCGTTCTCTTGGGGGGGCCGGACCAGCCGGCAAAGGCTACAGGGAATGCTAGCAGAGGCCTGGGCTGTTGTCTAGTTCTGGAGACAGACCCCCTGTCGGCCTCAGCCCTTGAACATCGGCTCGGGCTCGATCTTTCGGCCGAGGAGTTCATGAATGATGCTGACGATGAGCGCGGGACCGAGCGGCTTCCGCACCGTGAGGGTGGCCCCGGCAACCCGCCCCTCGGCCTCGATCGTGAGATCTTGCATGGCCGTGAGGAGCAGGATCGGCGTGTTCTGCAGGTCAGGCTTCGCCCGGAGCCGCCGGCAGACCTCGATCCCGGTCATGCCGGGCATCATGACATCCAGAACGATCAGGTCCGGGCACCCTTTCTTGGCGGCCTCGATCCCGGAGGGGCCGTCGGTGGCGATGAGGGTCCGGTAGCCCTGCTCTTCGAGGGCGTCGGAGAACATCCCGAGGAGGAGCCGGTCATCGTCGACGCAGAGGATGGTCGCCGGTCGGAGCGGGGCGGCCCCCGCGCCGCCGAATCGCAGCTCCAGCGGACCCCCGCAGCCTACGCACTTCAACTGGCTCACGTCCCCTTCCTCAGACTCCGCCAGGGCAGTCACCAATTGGCAGCGGGGACAGAACACGTGGCGCCTCATGATCCTACCCTCCTCTTCCCGTCGTGTGCCGTAGGGGACGCCCTTAAGTTATTTAAGATATTTTCCCGGGGCTGGCAATAGGTCGGCGGGGCTCAGCCCGCGGCTGCGGAGAATCCCCTCGCACCGCCCGAGTGCTTGATGGATGGCGACCGATGACACTCCCAGGGCACGGGCGACATCCGTGATCGGGAGGCCAAGGCGACGCACCGCAAGCCCTCCGGCCACTGCGCGGGCTTGCGCCACGACCCGCCGCCGACTCCCCACGCCGAGTTCATCCACGGTCAGCCCCCAAGCCGCCGCGCAGCGCTTGAGCAGCTCCGGCAGGGCAGCGAGCGCGAGCGCACGCGGAGGCGGCTGGTCCTGGGCGGTCACGATCCGGTGCACCTCTTCCACAAAAGCCCCGCTACCCAGGATGCGCTCGTCGGCCATCCCGTACTCCCGACCGCGGCGCAGTTGGGCGACGGCCTCCCAGCCCCCTGCACTCCGGCGCAAGCCGCCCCCCTGGAGTTCCGGCCGACGCCCCTGAGGGGCACCCGCTGCGATATACTCCCGATAGCGCTGCCTTGCCTGTCTCTTGCGTGGTCCGAATTGGGCCAGCACCTCGTCGACCGCCTGCCAAGGACGAGGGATCTGACCCACCAGGGCACTATGCCCACTCCAGGGATAGGCCTCCAGTTCGACCACCCGCTTCACCACTCCGGCCCTTAAGGGGTTCAGGTGGATATAGCGGACGAGTTCCAGAAGATAAGGCTCTTCCTCGACAAGAATGGACTTATACCTGTTTTGAAAGAGGTGCCCGACGCGACGGTGACGCCGATTGAAGTTCACGGCGTAGCCGGTGAGCAAGCAGCGCATAGCCGTGGCGAGCGGCTGGCGTCCCGTCCTGGCCAGGAGGTGGACGTGATTTGGCAGCAGTGCCCAGGCGAGGAGTGCGAAACCGGTCATAGACCGGACCGCGGCGAGCCGCTCTACCCAGTCTTGCCGATCTCGGTCATTGTCGAAGATGGGACGCCCTTCGATTCCCCGCACCATGACATGCTGAAGGGCGCCGGGGGCATCCAGCCGAGGACCGCGGGGCATAGCCAATCCCTACGCCCATGCCTTGCCTGCTGTCAAGGCTTATCTTAAATAACTTAAGGGCGTCCCCTATACCAAGGGCGGTGGCCTTACCCTGCCGACACCGGCCCCGTCTCTGGCCGCTTGCGGGCACCCTGATCCTTGCCGGCAGGTCCCCGACCCGCGCCGGAGAGTCGCTCGATGAGGGTGGAGAGGAAGGTCTTCATGAACTTGAGCTGGCAGTTCGTCGAGGACTTCTCCATCACGGCGCTGTCGATCTTGACGAAGCTGGTGTCCTCGATGGCCACGATGCTGGCGCTGCGCTTCGATCCCGAGAAGTACGCCATCTCCCCGAAACAGTCCCCTGGCCGGAGGGTCGTAAGGGCGACCCCATCCTGCGTCACCTGGACGGCACCCGTGACGATGATGTAGAAGCTGTCGGCGATGTCGCCTTCGGTGACGATGACGGCGCCCGTCCCCACCTCTCGCCATCCCCCGGTCCCGATCACCTCCCAGACCTCCGCATCCAGGAAGTCCCGGAAGAACTTGAGCTTCCGCAACCGCTCGTACTTCTCCCGCGCATCCGTTTCCGCGCCGGTGACCACCACTCTCTGCTGCTTCGAGGCGAGAGAGAGGTCGGCCGCGAAGTCCAGCGCGTTCGCGTAGCGGACGGCGAGGTTCTTCGCCAGGGCCCGCTTCACGATCACCTCCAGCAGGCCGGGATGATCCCGTCGGAAGTTCGACACGAGGGGGGGCTCCTCGTAGAGGATCTTCTGGAACAGGCCCGGCAGCGTCTCCGCCTGGAAGGGGGCACGCCCGGTCAGGAGCTCGTACAGGACGATGCCCAGGGAGTAAATGTCCGTCTGGTGCGTCAGCGGTTTCTCGGAGAGCTGTTCGGGGGACATGTAGTTGGGCGAGCCCATCAGGCCGACGATCTGCGTGTCTTCCCCCTTCAGGAGCTGGGCGATGCCGAAATCGGCCAGCCGCACATCCATGTCCTCGGTCAGCAGGATATTGCTGGGTTTGATGTCCCGGTGGATGACGTTCCGCGAATGGGCGTAGGCCAGCCCCCGGCAGCACTTGTAGATCAACTCGATGGCCTTCGGGACCGGCAGCAGACTGCCGGGGGTGCAGTACTCCTTGAGGGTCCGGCCACCGCTCACGTATTCCATCACCAGGTAGAAGAGGTCGCCCTCGGCGCCCGCGTCGTACACGGAGAGGATGTACTTGTTGTCGAGCATGCCCGCGATGTGGGCCTCGTTGAAGAACATCCGCTTGAACTGGGGGCCGAGGGCCCGGTCCTTCAGAATCTCGGGCAGGGCGACCTTGATGGCGACATCCCTGCTGATGAACGGATCATGGCCCAGGTACACGGTCGCCATGTTTCCCGCCCCCAGTTCCCTGACGATCTCGTACTTCCCGAGCCGTTCCGGCATGTTTCCCATCTGACGACTCCCCACCCTTCCCCTCTGGGCAGCGCGCCCTGCCGCAGGGGCATGGCCCGTGACCCCCCCCTCGGCCGTCAACTCCCCCATCGGCCCCCCTTGGGCTGACGACACCCTAGCACGCCCGGGGCCGATGTCAAGGAGCGGAAGCGGCGCGGCGTCAGACCCATCGCGCTTGACACTCTCCACCGGGGGGCTGTAGTTTCAACTCACTCGGCAGGCACCCCCGCGTCCTGCGGTCGTGCCTCAAGCCCTGAGGGAGAGGGAGCTTGACCTCCACGCCAACTGTCGAACCGAAGTATTGGGCCTTCATCTCCTACAGCCACCAGGACCGCCAATGGGGGGAGTGGCTGCACCAGGCCATCGAGACCTACCGCGTGTCGAGGTGCCTGGTCGGGCGCCCGTCCCGCAACGGTCCCGTGCCCTCCCGCCTGTTCCCGGTCTTCCGGGACCGCGAGGAATTGCCGGGCTCGGCCGACCTGGGCCGGAACATCGACGAGGCGCTGCAGCGCTCCCGCCACATGGTGGTGATCTGTTCCCCGCGATCCGCCATCTCCCAGTGGGTCAACCAGGAAATCCGGCGGTTCAAGGCCCTGGGCCGGGAAGATCGTGTGCTCTGCCTGATCGTGGACGGGGAGCCGAACGCCAGCGACTCGCCGGGAAGCGGGCTGCTGGAATGCTTTCCTGAAGCCATCCGGTATAAGGTGAATGCGGCGCAGGAGGTCAGCGGGGAGCGGGCCGAGCCGATCGCGGCCGACGTGCGCCCCCAGGGCGACGGGAAGCTGAATGCCAGGCTGAAGATCCTGGCGGGATTGCTGGACGTCGATTTCGATGACCTGAAGCAGCGCGAAAGACGGCGCCGCCGCTGGCGAATCGTGCAGGCAGCGGCCGCGTCTGTGGCGGTACTTCTGGCGGTTGCCGTGGTCTGGTTCCAGGGGCAGGTGAAGGCCCAGGAGAACGCCCGGGCACGGTACCTGCAATTGGCAGACATGTTGCTGACGCAGGCCAAGGACGCGACCCTGGTTCGCCAGCACGCGGTGGCCACCCTGTATGGAGCGCACTCGATCCGGTACCGCCTGCTGGCGAAAGAGGAGCCGCAGGAGGTGGACTTCCTGTCGTCGCTCTCCCCGCCCGCGCTCCTCACGGAGACCCTGCCGGCGGCAGGATTCTCCGGCGGCCTCGCGGTGCACCCCGAGGGCAAGCTCCTGGCGTCGGGAGGCCAGGACGGCTCGGTGCGCCTCTGGGACGTCTCCGGCGGCCGCCCGCTCCAGTCGCTTCCGGGCCACACCGGCGGCGTGCCGTCGGTCGCCTTCAGTCCCGACGGCAGGCTGCTGGCTTCCGGAGGGGCCGACAAGACGGTCCGGATCTGGGAGGTCCGGTCGTGGCAGCCGGTCGTGGTCCTCCGGGGGCACGAAGGGCAGGTGCTCTGCGTCGCCTTCAGCCCGGATTCGACGTGGCTCGCCAGCGCCAGCCAGGACAAGACCGTCAGGCTGTGGAACGCGTCGTCGGGCGCGGCTCTCGCGACGCTGACCGGCCACGAATCCGACGTCAATTCGGTCGCCTGGAGCCCCGACGGCACACTGGTCGCCAGTGGCGGCAAGGACAATTCGCTGCGCCTGTGGGATGCCGGGCAACGGGTCCTGCACGCCGTCCTCGCCACCTACCGCCAGCCCATCACCTCGGTCGCCTTCAGTCCCGACGGCCGGTTCCTGGCCGCCGCCGACCACGACGGCAGCACCAAGCTGTGGGACCTCACGCTCCGTCGGGAAGTGGCCGCGCTCGGCGCGCACCGCCTGGCCGTGTCCCACCTCGCCTTCAGCCCGGACGGCGCGGTGCTCGCCGCCGCCAGCCGAGATCGCAGCATCAAGCTCTGGGAGGTCAGCACCCGGCAGGAGCTCGCCACGCTTACGGGGCACGCCGACGAGGTCGGGGCGGTGGCGTTCCATCCCGACGGCCGCCGCCTGGTCTCGGGAGCCGCCGACGGGACCCTCAAGATCTGGCGGGTGGCCGCCCGCGAGGATGTGGCGATCCTGACCGGCCATCAGGACGCGGTGCGGTGCGTGGCCTTCAGCCCGGACGGACGGTGGCTGGCGTCGGGCGGCGACGACACCACGATCAAGCTGTGGGACGCGGTCACCCATCGCGCCCTCCACACCCTCCGGGGACACCGCGACTCGGTGCGGGCGGTGGAGTGGAACCCCGACGGGCGTCTCCTCGCGTCCGCCGGCCGCGACAACACGGTGCGGCTGTGGGACGTGGCAACCCGCAAACAGCGTGCCGCCGTCGTGGCGCATGACGACTACGTGGTCGGACTCGCCTTCAGCCCGGACGGACGGCTGCTGGCGTCGGCGGGGTGGGACCGCAAGGTCAAGCTGTGGGAGGTGCCCACGTTGCGGCAATCCGGCGTCCTGGAAGGACACACCGGGGAAGTGGGCGCGGTGGCCTTCAGCCCCGACGGGCGCCTGCTCGCCTCGGTCAGTTACGACTCCACCGTGCGGCTGTGGGAGGTGGGCACGCGGAAGCCCCTCGCGACGCTTCGCGGCCACACCAAGCACGTCCGCACCCTGGCCTTCACTCCGGACGGCCGGATCCTGGCAACGGGCGGATGGGACCGCCTGATCCGGCTGTGGGACATGGCCACGCACGCCCAGGTCGGGACGCTCCTCGCGCACCACAGCTACGAGGTGTGGCACATCGCCATCAGCCCCGACGGGCGCCTGCTCGCGTCCGGGACACCGAGCCAGGACCGGCGGACCATCCGGCTGTTCGATCTCCGGGCGCGCCGCCTGGTGAGCTGGCTGAGCGGCCACGACCAGTACGCCCTGGCGGTCGGCTTCAACCCCCGCGGGGACCTGCTCGCGTCGGGCGGAACCGACAGCGTCGTGCGCCTCTGGCGGGTCGCCGATTTCTGGCCGCAGCCGGCCGCCCGAAGCCGTGACGATCCCGGCGCCCTGCTGCGCGACTACCTGGAGCACCCACCCTATACCGTCGACGAGATGGACCGGGTCATCGGGCAGATCGAGCGCCTGACGGGCTTCAAGCTGGTCGGAACCGTCGCCATGCCGGTCGGTCAACCCCGCTGAGGGATGCCATGGACACGCTGTGGTCCGCCGCCAGACCGGACAACGCCCTGCTCATCCTCCTCGGCCTGGGGACGGGGCTCCTCTTCACCCGGCGCCGCCGTCTGGGGAGTGGGCTCGTGGCCGGAAGCGCCGCCCTGCTGCTCGCCATCGGCGCCCTGCCCCTCGGCGCCTGGCTGCTGGCGCCGCTGGAAAACCGGTTCCCCCCTCCCGAGGCGTTACCGGAGCGGGTCGACGGCGTGATCATGCTGGGAGGCGCCCTCGATCACGACCTGACCGTGGCGCGCCGCCAGTTGGTCCTGCGCGATCCCGGCGAACGGTTCGTCGCGCTCCTGCGCCTGGCGCGGCGCTACCCGGAGGCGCGGCTCGTCCTAGCCGAGGGGCAGGGCAGCCTCGGTCCCCGCGAGTTCGAGGAGGCGCTCCCCGCCAAGCCGTTCTTCGCAGACCTGGGGATCGACCGCGGCCGCGTGCTCGTCGAGCATCGGGCGCGCACCACGTACGAGAACGGGCTCCTGACCAAGCGACTGGTGAACTACCAGGCCGGGCAGCAGTGGATCCTCATCACCTCCGCCTGGCACATGCCCCGCGCCGTCGGGGTCTTCCGCAAGGCAGGCTGGCCCGTCATTCCGTACCCGGTGGATTATCGGACGAACGGCACCTCCATCGCGCGCCGCGGCCTTGACCTCAAGGGCGGACTCGAGCGCCTCTCGCTGGCCGCCCGGGAGTGGGCCGGCCTTCTGGCCTACCGCATCCTGGGCCGGTCCGACGCATGGCTGCCCGCCCCGCACCATGACGCCGGCGCCGGCCGCGCCGGCCGCCCGCAACCGTCCGGGGACGTCCGACGGGAGCCCAGGCCGTGATCGTGCTGACCGGCGGCGGCACGGGTGGGCACCTGGAGGTCGCGCGCCTCCTGAAGGAGGCATTCCGCACCCGCGGGGTCGCGCCGATCTTCATCGGCTCGACCCGCGGGCAGGACCAGCGGTGGTTTGACAACGACGACGGATTCGCCGCGCGCTATTTCTTCGACACCCGCGGGGTGGTGGATCGCGGGCCGGCCGGAGGGGTCGTGTCGCTCGCCCTGATCGTCCGGGCCACCGTCACCGCCCTGGGTGTCTTGAAGCGACACGCGGCCAAGGCGGTGGTGAACGTGGGAAGCTACGCCGCCGCGCCCGCGAGCCTGGCCGCCCTCCTCCGGCGCATCCCCCTGTTCATCCACGAGCCCAGCGCCGTGGTCAGCCCACTCAACCGCCTGCTCCGCCCGTATGCCGCCGGGTTCTTCAGCTCCTATGGCGACGAATCTCCGGTGCCCGACTTTCCGGTCGACCGGGCGTTCTTCGACCTGGCCAGGCCGCGGACGCGGCTCAGCCGGATCCTCTTTCTCGGCGGCAGCCAGGGCGCCCGGTTCCTCAACGACTTCGCGCTGGCCGTGGCCCCGACGCTCCAGCGCATGGGAATCGCGATCACCCACCAGACCGGCGAGGCGGATTTCGATCGCGTGCAGGCCGGCTACCAGGAACTGGGCGTCAGCGCGGTTGTGTTCGCGTTCGACCGCGCCATGGCGCGCCGCATGGCCCAGGCGGATTTTGCCGTGAGCCGCTCGGGGGGCGGGACCTTGTGGGAGCTGGTGGCGAACGGCCTGCCGACCCTCTTCGTCCCGTTCCCCCATGCGGCGCGCGACCACCAGTACAGGAATGCCCGGTTCTTCGTGGATTGCCGGTTGGGGTTCGTGGCGCGGCAACCGGAGCTCGACCTCGACCTGCTGCTGTCCGTGCTGCGCTGCGATCTTCACGCGATCAGCATGGGGCTGATGACCCTGATCAAGCCGGACGGCGCCGAGAGGATCGCGGAGTACGTGCTCCGCCGGCTCGGCGGGTAGGGGAAGGGGATCAGAAGAGCAGAGCCACAGAGCCACAGAGGTCAGAAGTCAGAAGTCCAAGGTCGGAAACGACGCGGCGGGCAGAGCCCGCCCTACGGAGAGTCCTGGACCACCTGAACGGTTACATGTTCGCTTTGCGCCAGGCTGCTCAAAACGGTCCAGATGCCAGGCGGCGCGCGATGGGCGGGGTACCCAGCCGAAGGCTGGGTCCAGGCGTACACTGGGTACGCCGCAACGAGTGCCCGAGCGGCCGGGTACCCAGCCGAAGGCTGGGCACCCATCCAAGGGATGGGTACCCGGCAGATGGGCCGTTTTCAGCAGCCTGTTAAAGGGGGGCGACTCGTGGCCTATGACCCGAAGCCGATCGACACGGCGGAGGTGACGCTCACGCCGGAGATCCTGGACCTGACCGAGCGCCTGGCGAAGAGTGCCCACGACGCCTGGGCCCGGAAGCGGCTGGAGGAGGGGTGGCGGTGCGGGCCCCACCGGGATGATGCGAAGAAAGAGCACCCCTGCCTCGTGCCGTACGAGAACCTCCCGGATTCCGAGAAGGAGTACGACCGTCGGGTCGCCCTGGAAACCCTCAAGCTTCTCCTCGCGCTCGGCTACCGGATCGAGCGCCCCCGGGGGGGCCAGGCCGCGGAGCAGCCAAGTCCGTTGCCCGAAGCGACCGCGCCTGCCGCGCTGGATGTCCTCCGCGCCCCGGCGGCTCTGGACCTCCGCGAGCTGCTCGCGCTCTGGCACGCCCGGGACGTAGAGGCCTGGGCCCGGTCCCCGGAGCCCTTCGCGCTTCTCGGCGAGCGGATCCTCCGCGTCGGCGCCCCGCTCCCCGCCCACGACGTCCTGGCCGAGGGGCTCGCGGCGCACCCGGCGGACGTGCGGCTGCGACAGCTCCAGGGCCTGGCCCTGGCACGCAGCGGGGCGGCCCGCAAGGCGAACCAGATGCTCCAGGCGCTCTTCGCGGAGGGGCACGCCGACGGCGAGACGCTGGGCATCCTGGCCCGTACCTACAAGGATCTCTCGGCCGGGGCCGCAGACCCCGACGGGCGACGCGGCCATCTCCGGCAGGCCCACGCGCGCTACCGCGACGCCTATCGCCTGGCCGCGGTCCGGAGAGATCCCGCGGGAGCCCTCTACGCCGGGATCAACGCCGCGAGCACCGCCCTGCTCCTGGGAGACGGGGATGCGGCGCAGGAGCTCGCCCGTCAGGTGCGCGGGTGGTGTCGGCAGCGCCTGACCCGGTCCGCCGACTACTGGGCGGAGGCGACCCTGGGTGAGGCGGCGCTCCTCCTCGGGGAGTGGGCCGAGGCCGAGCACCACTACACGCGAGCGGCGGCGCTCGGCGCGGGCAACCTGGGGGATCTCTCCTCCACGCGGCGCCAGGCCCGCCTCCTGCTCACAGAGCTGGGCCGGGACCCCTCCCAGTGCGACCGCTGCTTCCGGATTGGGCCGGTGGTGGTCTTCGCCGGACACCGCATCGACGCGCCCGACCGCCCGGCTCCCCGCTTCCCCCCGGCGCTCGAGCCGGCGGTCGCGCGGGCCCTCGCGGAGCGGCTCGCGACGCTCGACGCCCGGATCGGGTTCGCCTCGGCGGCGAACGGGGCCGACCTCCTGTTCCTGGAGGCGCTCCGCGCCCGCGGAGGGGATGTCCACGTCATCTTGCCGTACGACCGGGAGCAGTTCCGGATGGATCAGGTGGAGGCCGGCGCCGGGCTCGGCGCCGGGTCCGACTGGGGCGAGCGGTATGGGCGGATCCTCGCGCAGGCGGCGGAGGTGGTGGCCGCCTCCGAGCAGTCCACCCCGGTGGGGCCAGCCGTCTTCGAGTACGCCAACACGCTCCTGTATGGGTGGGCCAAGCTCTGGGCGCAGCAGCTGGACACGGCGCTCGTGCCCGTCGCGGTGTGGGACGGGAAGCCCGGAGACGGCCCCGGGGGGACCGCGGCCGCCGTGGCGCGGTGGCAGGCGCTCGGACACCGGGTCGAGATCATCGACCTCGGGGACCTTCGCCAGGGCCTGCGGAGCGGCCCGAGAGTGGTGGCCCGGGGAGCGGACGCCGCGCCACCGGCAGCCCCAGCGCCACCCCCGCTCGCCGCGCAGACCATCATGGCCATGCTCTTCGCCGATGCGGTCGGATTCTCCAAGCTGACCGAGGAGCAGGTCCCGCGCTTCGTGGAGCACTTCCTGGGAGCCGTCGCGGAGCTGGTGGCCCGGGCCGCGGCCGCCCGCCCGCCTTACGCGCCCGTGGCCAAGAACACCTGGGGGGACGGCCTCTACTTCGTCTTCGGGAGCGCCCGCGACGCCGGTCGGTTCGCCCTGGACCTCTGTGCGTGCGTGGACGCCACCGATTGGACGGCGAAGGGGCTGCCGGCGAGCCTGAATCTCCGGATCGCCCTGCACGCGGGGCCGGTCTATGCCGGCAGAAACCCGGTGACCGGCCAGACCGATTACACCGGGACGCACGTCAGCCGCGCGGCCCGCATCGAGCCCATCACGCCGCCTGGCCACGTCTATGCCAGCCGGCCCTTCGCGGCCCTCGCGGCCGCCCAGGGCGCCACCGACTTCACGTGCGATTACGTCGGCCAGACCTCCCTGGCCAAGGGGTACGGAACGTTCCCGACGTACCACCTCCGCCGCCGGGAATGAGCTGGGCACGGCCACCGGCGAGCCCCTGGCTTGACCGTGGCCCTGCACGCCGGAGTCCTTCGGCCCGGCGGACGAGGGCGCCAAGGGAATCAGAGGGCTAAGATCTGGGGAAAGGAGTCCGAGATGGGCGTCATCCACAAGAAGCTGCCCGGCAAGTACGAGTGGGAAGGGGTGGGGGTCGTCACCTACGACAAGCCCACCGTGAAGGGGGTTTCGAAGCGCGTCCTGATCGGCCCGAAGGAAGGAGCCGAGGGGTTCGCCATGCGCTACTTCGAGGTGCAGCCGGGCGGAAACAGCGCCTTCGAGCACCACCCCGAGACGCACCAGGTGTTCGTCCTCCGGGGCCGGGGGAAGGTCCTCCTCGGAACCGAGTACCACGACATCGCCGAAGGGGATGCGCTCTTCATCGGGCCGAACGAGCAACACGAGCTCCGGGCCGCCCCTGACGAGCCCCTGGGGTTCATCTGCGTGGCCCCCAAGCCCTAGCCTTTGAGGAGCGTCCGGCGCCCTCACCACGGGGGCCTTTTGTCTGCCCCCGGTTGCCGGCAGCTCCGGCCAGTTTCCTCGATTGACATCCGGCGGCGGCGGCGTATAGTTATTCTCGGCTTTGTGAGAGGCGATCGTCCATGCTCTGCCGGACCCTCCGAGAAATGCGTTTGGGGGACATGATCCTCTGCGTACTGGTTTGCCTGGCCATGGCCGGAGGTTTCCCAACCCCGCCGAAGGCCTGGCCGGAGGACGAGACCCCCACCATCGGCCTCCGAAGCCCCGCCTTTCCGCTGGTCGCCCTGGCGGCGAACTCGCCCCTTCGGATTGAAAAACAGGCCCAGACCAACCGCCTGACCCTGCACAAACCGCAACGCAGCTCGCACTTTTCCGCGGCCGAGCAGGTCCAGATGATCCAGCCTCGG
>JBGPQZ010000054.1:0-13672 GCA_041489335.1 Methylomirabilia bacterium | reverse complement strand
GCCGCCGCCTCGGCCTCGGCCAGCCGCTGGAAAATGCGGGCGGCGTCGGCGCGAGCCTCCGGGGAAAGATCGGCTGCCTCCAGGATGCGCCGGATGTCCGCCAGGTGGCGGTGGGGATGCCCGTGCTCGTCGGTCGTGACGCGGACCAGCGTCCCCCGGAAGGCGCCCCGCTTCACCGCTGCGGCAGCGAGCTGGATGCCGGGGACCTTGAGGCCGGCGATCGCCTGCTGCAACTCGCCGAGCGCGAGCCCCGCGTCCACCAGGGCACCCAGGATCATGTCGCCGCTACAGCCGCTGAAGCAGTCAAAGTATCCAATTCTCATTCGGTCGCTCTTTCGTTGTCTCTGTCGGGCGTCCCTACCGGGAGCTTTCAACAGCGACAGTGATATCCGACGGCGGAAAATACCTCTTCGCTGTCCCGACCCCTATCGCCGTCGGGTTTCCCTGCCGGATTTCGCCCCGAGGGCATTGATCCGGTGTGCCAGGACGCCGGCGCCGAAGCCGTTGTCGATATTCACGACGGCGATGCCCGCGGCGCAAGAGTTCAGCATCGTGAGGAGCGCCGCCAGGCCGTGGAAGCTGGCGCCGTAGCCGACGCTCGTCGGCACGGCCACGACCGGCTTGTCCACCAGGCCGCCCACCACGGAGGGTAAGACGCCGTCCATGCCCGCGGCCACGACCAGGACTCGGGCCGCCTGCAGGATGGCGCGGTTGTCCAGGATGCGGTGCAGTCCGGCGACGCCCACGTCGTACAGCGTCTCCACCCGGCTCCCCAGGATGTCCGCGGTCACGGCCGCCTCCTCGGCCACCGGGATGTCGGAGGTTCCGGCCGAGACCACCACCACCCGGCCGAGCGGCCGCGCGGGGCGGGGCGGTTTGACCACGATGGCGCGGCTCAAGGGGTGGTAGGCCGCCCGCGGGGCGTGCGCCTTGACGGCGTCGAACATCTCCGGTGTGGCGCGCGTGGCGAGGAGCGTCCCGTGCCGCGCGAGGAGGCGGGTCGCGATGGCAGCCACCTGATCCACCGTCTTGCCCTCGCAGAAGATGACCTCGGGGTACCCCTGGCGGATGGCGCGGTGGTTATCCAGGCGGGCGAAGCCGAGGTTCTCGTACGGGAAGTGGCGGAGCCGCTCCGCGGCCCCCTCGGGCGTGAGCTTGCCGGTGCCAACTTGTTTCAGAAGCTTGAGCAGGTCTTCTCGATTCATGACTTCCTCGAGCCAAGTGCGTAACGTGAAGCCCAGTCCCTCTTTGCGCTCTTTGCGAGCTTTGCGGTGAAAAGTCTGGATTGAAAAAGTACCACGAAAGCCGCGTCCGGCCAATGGCTTTCAGCGGGTTGCGTCAGCGGGTTGCAGCCCAGACCTCCGGTGCCCGTTCGGGTGCGCCCGTACCTCTGCCGCCTGCCGCGCATCCGGCGGAGACCTGAGGCTGACGCGGAGTTTCCGCTTGACATTGCCCGCTCTGGTGGTAGGTTCCCCGGCGCAGTGCGACAGAGCTTCAACGGGCTGGAATCACAAGGAAGGGATGCCGTGACGATGAAGAACATTCTGAAGCTGGGATTGCCGAAAGGGAGCCTCCAGAAGTCTACCATCGAGCTGTTCGAGAAGGCGGGATACAAGATCATCCTGCGGGATCGCTCCTATGTCCCGGTGATCGACGACCGGGAGATCGAGTGCCTGATGTTCCGGGCCCAGGAGATGGCGCGGTACGTGGAGCGGGGCGTGCTGGACGTCGGTCTCACGGGGCAGGACTGGATCCAGGAGAACGAGGCGGACGTGGTGGAGGTGGCCGACCTCGTGTACAGCAAGTCCACCGCCCATGCCTACCGATGGGTCCTGGCGGTGCCGGAGAGCTCCGCGATCCAGAGCGTGAAGGACCTCGAGGGGAAACGGATCGCTACCGAGTTGGTGCACGCGACGCAGCAATACCTGAAGCGGCACGGCGTTAAGGCCGAGGTGGAGTACTCCTGGGGCGCCACGGAGATCAAGGCGCCCTTGTTGGTGGATGCCATCGTCGAGGGGACGGAGACCGGGGCCTCGCTCCGGGCCAATCGGCTGCGAATCATCGAGACCGTGGCGGAGTCCACGACCAAGCTGATCGCCAGCCATCAGGCGTGGGCGGATACCTGGAAGCGGGAGAAGATCGAGGTGCTGGCCACGCTCCTCACCGGGGCGCTGGAGGCGGAGGGGAAGGTCGGCCTGAAGATGAACGTGCCGCGGGCCAAGCTGGATCAGGTGTCGGGGCAGGTCCCGTCGCTCCACACGCCGACCATCTCCAGCCAGGTGGACCCGGAATGGGTGGCCCTCGAGGTGATCATCGACAAAGAGGTATCGCGCGACCTGATCCCGAAGCTGAAGAAGGCCGGTGCCGAAGGCATCGTCGAGTACCCGCTGAACAAGGTCATCTACTGAGGGTGGGAGAACAGGTCAAACTGTGGCGAACTCCGGATTCCCCTCGGGCGACAGCGCCTTGTAGAGGCTCTCGCGTCCAAGCCCGGTTTCGCGGGCGATCTCCGTCATGCCTATGGGGCAGTCTTCCCCAAGATTCCTACACGGCAGAGTATGTCCCGCTCCACAGACACATTTCGAGGAGGATGAGATGACTCGTGCGGCACAACTCGCCGAGCACGTCGATCGGGAATGGCTGGTGCAAACCCTGGCGGCACTCGTCCGCATCCCCAGCGTCACCGGGGAGGAGGACGCGGCGCAGGAGTGGATGGGCGAGAGGCTGAAGGAGCTGGGGGGCGAGGTGGACGCGTGGCGGCCGGATCTGGCGGCGCTCCAGAGGCAGCCGGGGTTTCCGGGGGCGCGGGTGCTTTCGCCCCGCCTGAACGTGGTCGGCACGTTCGCCGGGACCGGCGGCGGGCCCACCCTCACGCTGAACGGCCACATCGACACGGTGAGCGCGGGCGACGAAGGGCGCTGGACGCACCCCCCGTTCGCCGGCGAGGTGGCGGACGGCCGCCTGTATGGTCGTGGGGCGACGGACATGAAGGGCGGCCTCGTCGCCATGCTCGGCGTGGTGCGGCTGATCCGGAAGGCGGCGCTGCGGCTCAAGGGTACGGTCCAGATCCAGAGCGTCTTCGGAGAAGAGGATGGCGGCTCCGGGGCGTTCGCCGCACTCCTGCGAGAGCACAAAGGGGATGCGGTCATCGTCTGCGAGCCGACGCAGCTTGCGGTAGTGCCGGCACAGGCGGGCGTGACGCTCTTCCGGATCACGGTGCCCGGGAAGGCGGCGCACGGGTGCGTGCGGGAGGAAGGCGTGAGCGCCTTCGAGCGATTCCTCCCGATCCACGCGGCGCTCAAGGCGCTGGAGGAGGAGCGGAACCGGACGCTGCGGCATCCGCTCTACGAGAGGATGCGACTGCCCTGGCCGCTCAGCATCGGGATCGTGCAGGCGGGGATCTGGCCGGCCATCGTGCCGGAGCGGTTGACGGCCGAGGGGCGCATCGGCGTTGCCCTCGGCGAGCGCATCGAGGAGGTCCGGCGGCAGGTCGAAGAGACGGTCCGGCGAACGGCGGACGCCGATCCCTGGCTCGCCCTGCATCCCCCGACGGTCGAGTGGATCGGGGGCGTCTGGGAGGGGGCGGAGACGTCGCTGTCCCACCCGCTGGTACAAACGCTGAGGCAGGCGGTCGGGGAAGCCACCGGCAAGCCGCCCCTCGTGCAGGGCGCGACCTACGGCTCCGACCTGCGCCTCTTCACGAACAACTTCGGCATCCCGGGCGTACTCTTCGGCCCGGGCGACATCCGCCTGGCGCACTTCACCGACGAGTCCGTCTCGCTCGCCGACGTCGAGACCGCCGCGCTCGCCCTGGCCGCGACCGTGTGCGAGTATTGCGGGGTGCACTGAACCTGCGCCCCGCTGGCGCTCCTTCGAGAGGTGTGGATGCCTGAGGTGCGGATGTCTGTTGACACCACCTCCTGGTATGAAATATCGTAATACCAGCGGAGGTGAGCTATGGCCCGATCAAAGGTAGCAATATCATTGGACGAAAACACTCTGAGCCGCTTGGATAGGTTGGTGCGTAGTGCGGTTTTCCCCAATCGCAGCCAAGCGATTGAAGAAGCGGTGGAGGAGAAGCTGGAGCGAATGGAACGAAGCCGACTGGCTCAGGAATGTGCGAAGCTCGATCCGAAGTATGAGCAGGCACTTGCAGAGGAGGGGCTCTCTGAGGAGCTTTCCGCATGGCCCGAATACTGAGGGGCGAGATTCGGTGGGCTGATTTGAACCCGGTACGAGGTTCCGAGCAAGCGGGTCTCCGTCCTGTTCTGATTCTCAGTCAGGACGTCTTCAACGAACGGTCGGGAACCGTTATCGCCATAGCGATTACCAGCCAGCCTCAACGAGCGGGTTTCCCTTTGACACTTGAGCTGCAATCGACCGGGCTGCCAAAGCGGTCCTGGGTCAAGATCAGCCAGATTCGAACGCTCTCCGTCGAGAGGGTCGGTAAGAAGCTGGGTCAGGCAGCCCCAGAAGAGATCGTCCAGGTCATCGAGGGGCTGAACGAGATCATTGGAGCCTAGCTCCTCAACATCATCCGGCCTGCCAATTCAGGAGCCTTCCATGAAACCCAAAGCCATCGTGGATCCGCATCCGAGGACGCTGGAGCTGCTGTTCAACCCGGATGACCTGAAGCGGCTGAAGTCGCTGGTGCGGCTGGCGGTGTGGGAGGGCAGCCGGATGCCCGCCGAGATGGTGGACAGGCATCTGGCCGAGGCCTCCGTCGTCATCGGGCAGACGGACCTGCCGCGCGAGCGGCTGGAGCGGGCAAAGACCCTGAAGGCCGTCATCAACGTGGAGGGAAACTTCCAGCCGAACATCGATTACGAGTACTGCTTCCAGCGCGGGATTCACGTGCTGGGGGTGGGCGTCTGCTTCGGCAGGGCCGTCGCCGAGATGGCGCTGGGGATGGCGCTCGCGCTGGCCCGCGGAATCCCGGAGGCGGATCGGCTGTTCCGGCAGGGGAGGGAGGTCTACGGCCGCTTCTCGAACCAGAGTGCGTTCCTGATCTCGGGGGCAGAGATCGGCTTCGTCGGCTTCGGCAACCTGGGGCGGGCCCTCATCAAGCTGCTGGAGCCGTTCCGCTGCCGGGTCCGCGTCTACGATCCGTGGCTCCCGCCGCGCTGGCTCCGCGAGTGCGGCATGATCCCGTCGTCCCTGGACGAGGTCCTATCCAAGTCGCAGGTCGTCTTCGTCCTGGCCGGTGCCACGGCGCAGAACCAGGCCATGATCGGCACGCGCCAGTTGAATCAGATGCCGAAGGGGGCCTGCCTGGTCCTGGTGAGCCGAGCCTCGCTGGTGGACTTCGACGCCCTGACCACGAAACTCCGCACGGGGGACATCCGGGCGGCGGTGGATGTATTTCCGCAGGAGCCCTTCGTGAAGAATCATCCTCTCCGCAAGCTGGACAACGTCATCCTCTCGGCCCACCGGGCCGGGAGTCTCGCGTCCGCCTACCGCCTGATGGGGGAGATGATCGTGGACGACCTGACGCAGATCCTGAACGGCCTGCCGCCGCTCCGGCTCCAACGGGCCGAGCGCGAGACGGTCGCCCGCCTGCGCAGCATGGCAGTCAAGAAATAGGGGAGGACGACGGGTCGGTCGTACCGCACGAGGCGCTGGGCCCGGAGGGGCGCGGTGACCGGGGCGCGCAGCCGTCGCTCCTCTGACGGCTCTCGAGGCTGCGTCTCGATCGTTCCACTGGCAGCCGAGAAGGTGAGGGTTTTGTGTTGACACTCGCGCGAGTCCTGGTGTAAAGAGGGCCACCACGCGCGGGGCGATTCCGCCTCGCTTGCTCCAGGGGGCCGCAGATGGCCGATCCGCGTGAGGTGCGCCAGCAGATCCGCGAGGGAAAGTGGCGGCGCCCGACCGCCGGCCTGGCGCCGGGGTTCGTCCAGACGAACCTGGTGATCCTTCCCCGCGACCTCGCCTTCGATTTTCTCCTCATTGCCCAGCGCAATCCGAAGCCCTGCCCGGTCATCGAAGTGACGGACGTGGGCTCGCCGGAGCCGAAAGTCTCGGCGCCGGGGGCCGATCTCCGGACCGACGTGCCCAGGTACCGCATCTATCGTGAGGGCAGTCTGGCCGGGGAGGTGACCGATCTTCTCTCGGTGTGGCACGAAGATCTGGTGGCATTCCTCTTGGGGTGCAGCTTCACGTTCGAGTCCGCGTTGCTCATGGCCGGCATTCCCGTCCGGCACATCGAAGAGGACAGAAACGTTCCCATGTTCATCAGCTCGATCCCCTGTGTTCCGGCGGGGGTCTTCCACGGACCGCTGGTGGTGACGATGCGGCCGATCCCGGCCAAGTTGGTGTCGCGCGCCGTCCAGATCACCGGACGCTATCCGGGTGTGCATGGATCCCCCGTCCACATCGGGGATCCGGCCCACATAGGGATCCGCGACCTGGGAAAGCCGGACTTTGGCGACGCCGTGACGATCCGTCCCGGGGAGGTTCCGGTCTACTGGGCCTGCGGGGTGACGCCGCAGGCCGTGGCGATGCAGGCCAAGCCGCCCCTGATGCTGACCCATGCCCCGGGATACATGTTCATCACCGACCTGCGCAACGAGGAATTGGCGGCCAGTTGAGAGGCGCGAGAGAGCGGCAGGAGGGCAGCGGGCGCGGTCCGGCGGCGGATGATTGCACCCGGTTGGCTCCGGTGGAGACTTGTGGAGGGATGTTCCTCCGTGACGGACCTTCTTGACGGGAGGGAGATCATGCGAAGACACAGAGGGTTTGCAGTGGTCGTCGTGGCGGCCGCCGCCCTGGTTGGCCTGATGCTGGGCGTCACTGGCGTCGCCCACGCCCAGGCCAAGGAGGTGGTCATCGGGGTGATGTATCCGATGACCGGCCCCTCGGCGCAGATCGGGATCGATGCCCTCAACGTGATCCAGGTGGCCCTGGATATCATCAACAACGACGTGAACATCAATCTGCCTCTCGGGAAGGGGGCTGGGCTGCCAAACCTGGGCAACGCCAAGGTCCGCATCGTCAAGGTGGATCATCAAGGGAAGCCGGAACTGGGCCTATCCGAGGCCGAGCGGCTGATTACCCAGGAGAAGGTGAACGCCCTCTTCGGGGCCTATTTCTCCAGCGTCACGAATACCGCCAGCCAGGTGGCCGAGCGCATGGGCATCCCATTCCTGAACGCCGACTCGTCGTCGCCCGCCCTGACGGAGCGGGGATTCAAGTGGTTCTTCCGGACCAGCCCGCACGATGAGCATTTCAGTGTGGTCATGTTCGAATTCATGAAGGACCTGGAGAAGAAGCGGGGCGTCCAGTTCAAGAGCGTGGCCATCTTGAACGAGGACACCACCTTCGGGACGGACAGCGCCAAGGTCCAGGAAGCGCTGGCGAAGAAGCACAATTACCAGGTGGCGACCAAGATCGCCTTCCGGGCCGGCACCACGAGCCTGGACGCCGAGGTGGGGCGCCTCAAGTCGGCCAACGCCGACGTATTCCTCCCCAGCCTGTACACCTCGGACGCCATCCTGCTCACCCGGACCATGCGCAATCTGGATTACAACCCGAAGCTTCTCATCGCGCAGAACGCGGGCTACACCGACCCGAAGTTCGTGATGGAGATGGGCAAAGAGGCGGAGGCGGCCATCACCCGCGCTCCCTACGCCCTGGACCTCGCCGCCAAGAAGCCGCTCATCCCGGTCGTCAACGACATGTTCAAGAAGCTCTCGGGCGGCCGCGACATGGCCGACGTCTCGGCGCGGGTGTTCACCGGGTTCCTGACGCTGGTCGACGCCATCAACCGGGCGGGTTCGACGGAGCCCGCGGCCATCCAGAAGGCGCTCCGGGAGACGAACATACCGGCAGACCAGCTCCTGATGCCGTGGACGGGCGTGAAGTTCGACGAGAAGGGACAGAACATCGGCGTGCGCGCCATCCTGCAGCAGCTGCAGGGGGGCAGCTACCACACCATCTATCCCTTCGACCTGGCCATGAAAGAGGCGATCTACCCGCTCCCGGCCTGGTCGCAGCGCAAGTAACGTCGCCGCCTCACGAGAGGAGCCGGGGGTGGGGGTGTCTGGCGCCTCCGCCCCCGTTCCATGTCTATGATCGAGATACCGTCGGCTGACGTCCTGATCCAGGGGATCCTGAGCGGGATCCTCATGGGCTGCCTGTACGCGCTCATCGCCGCGGGCCTCTCCTTGATCTTTGGCCTGATGGAGATCGTGAATTTCGCCCACGGCGAGTTCCTCATGCTGGGCATGTACACGGCCTTCTGGATGTACACCCTGTTCGGGCTCGACCCGCTCTTCTCCGTGCCGGTCTGCGGGGCGGTGCTCTTCGCCCTGGGCTGGGCCACACACAAGGGGATCATCAAGCGGATCCTGGGCGGGCCCATGCTGGCCCAGATCTTCGCCACCTTCGGCCTGGGGATCTTCCTGCGGGCCGCGGCGCAGTTCCTGTGGTCGCCCGATTTCCGCCAAGTGGCGAAGCCCCTGGTGCAGGGTCCGGTGAAGATCTTCGGGATCTCCGTGGGGCTGCCGCAGCTCGTGGCCAGCGCCGCCTCGCTCCTGGCCTTCGGCTTCCTCTACTGGTTCATCACCAAGACCGAGACGGGGGCGGCGCTGGAGGCCACGGCCCAGGATCGGCAGGCCGCGGCCCTCATGGGCATCAACACGGAGTGGATGTTCACCCTGGGCTGGGGGATCAGCTCGGCCACCGTGGGCATCGCCGGGGCGTTCCTGGCCAGCTTCTTCTACGTCTTTCCCTATGTGGGGAGCCTCTTCGGCCTCATCGCCTTCGTGACCGTGGCGCTGGGCGGGTTCGGGAGTATTCCCGGATCGCTGGCGGCCGGGATCATCATCGGCGTCATCGAGGTTCTGGGGGGGCTGCTGATCGCGCCGGCCTTCAAGTACGTGGCCGTGTTCCTCGTCTATCTCATCGTGGTGCTCATCCGGCCGCAAGGCCTCTTCGGGAAATTCTGATGGCGACGACAGGAACGGTCGAGGCGACGACACACGGATCCGGCAGTCGCAGGACGTTCGGGCTCATCCTCCTGGGCCTCCTGGTCGCGGTGGCGCTGGCCTTCCCCATAGTCTTCCAGCTCCCGTACCACCGCGACCTGGCAATCAAGGTCCTCCTGTTCGCGATGCTGGCCCAGGCCTGGAACATCCTGGCCGGCTACTGCGGGCAGGTCTCGCTCGGGCACGCGGTCTTCTTCGGCACGGGGGCTTACACCAGCAGCGTCCTGCAGATGGCGTGGGGAGTGAACCCCTGGTTTGGGATGGTCATCGGGGTAGTCCTGGCCGTGGCGCTGTCCCAGGTGATCGGATATCCGTGCTTCCGGCTGCGGGGGCACTATTTCGCCATTGCCACCATTGCCATCGGCGAGATCATCCACACCCTGGCCATCAACTGGGAGTTCATCGGCGGGGCCCGGGGGCTGACGCTCCCGATCCAGAGGGACTCGCTGGCGGCCTTCCAGTTCCACAGCACCAAGTATCTGTACTACTACATCATCCTGGGTCTAATGAGCCTCTGCTTCTACATCACCTGGCGCATCGAGCGGGCCCGGCTGGGGTATTACCTCAAGGCCGTCCGCGAGGACGGCGCCGCGGCCCAGAGCGTGGGCATCTCGATCACGAAATACAAGCTCATGGCCATGGCCCTCTCGGCGGGCTTCATGGCCGCCGGGGGGACGTTCTACGCGCAGTACGTGCTCTATCTCGACCCGGACAGCGTGTTTCCGCTGTCCCTCTCCATCCTGGTCTGCCTCCTGACCGTGGTCGGCGGGACGGGAACCCTGTGGGGGCCGCTGGTAGGGTCGGCCCTGATGCTGCCCTTGTCGGAATTCACCAGGATCAAGTGGGGCGGCACCGGCAGCGCGGTGGACCTGCTGATCTATGGGGCCCTGCTCACGATCATGGCGGTCTTCCAGCCGGCGGGTCTGGTGGGTATGTTCCGGCGGTGGGGGAGGCGCTGATGGCTCTGCTCACGCTCCAGGGGGTGACCAAGCGGTTCGGCGGCCTGGTGGCCAACAACAACGTCAGCTTCACGGTGGAGGAGGGTGAGATCCTGGGCCTCATCGGCCCCAACGGTGCCGGCAAGAGCACGCTGTTCGAGCAGATCACCGGCTTCTACCCGCCCACGGCCGGACGCATCCGGTTCCGCGACCACGACCTGGTGGGGCTGCGGCCGGACCAGGTGAACCGCCTGGGGATCGGGCGCACGTTCCAGAAGGTCCGCCCTTTCCTCGGCATGACGGTGATCGAGAACGTCATGGTGGCGGCCATGCAGTACGATCCCAACCCCGTCAAGGCCCGCCGGGACGCCCGGACCTTCCTGGAGATCTTCGAGTTGGCCGACAAGCAGGACACAGGCGCCCGCAGCCTCTCCATCGGCGAGCGCAAGCGTCTGGAGATGGCTCGGGCCATGGCGACCAAGCCCCGGCTGCTGCTCCTCGACGAGGTGACGGGGGGGGTGGACCAGCGGACGATCCCGATGTTGCTCCAGCTCATCAGCCGCCTCCGCAAGGAGCAGGGGCTGACGCTGGTGGTGATCGAGCACAACATGCGGGTCATCATGTCCATCTCCGACCGGATCGTGGCCCTGCACCTGGGCGAGGTCATTGCCGACGGCCCGCCCGCGCAGGTGGTGAAGGAGCACCGGGTGATCGAGGCGTACTTGGGCGACGCGTTCGTGGTCCCCGCGGCCGGGGAGGTCCCAGGGAGGTAGCGCGTGCTGCGCGTGCAAGATCTGGAGGTGAAGTACGGGGACTTCCAGGCGCTCTGGGGTGTCTCCCTGGAGGTTCGGGAAGGGGAGGTGGTCTGCCTGCTGGGGCCGAACGGCGCCGGGAAGAGCACGCTGATCAGCGCGGTGTCGGGATTAGTCAAGACCCACCAGGGGCGGATCGAGTTCTGCGGCGAGCGGATCGACTCTCTCCCCACCCACCAGATCGTGACCCGCGGGATCTCTCAGGTGATGGAGCAGCGGCGCCTGTTCCCGTACCTCACGGTGGAGAAGAACCTCCTGCTGGGGAGCTATCAGGAGCGGGCGCGGGCGCAGCGGGGCGAGAGCCTGGAATGGGTCTTCGAGCTGTTCCCCATCCTGAAAGAGCGCCGCGGGCAAATGGCGCACAGCCTCTCCGGCGGCGAGCAGCAGATGGTGGCCATCGCCCGCGGCCTCATGTCGCGGCCCAAATTCCTGATGGTGGATGAGCCGTTCCTCGGCCTCGCCCCCATCCTGGTGCAGAAGATCCTGGAGATCATCAAGAAGATCAACGCCGCCGGCGTGACCGTCCTGTTCATCGAGCAGAACGTGCAGCTCGCCCTGGGCGCCTCGCACCGCGGGTATCTCCTGGAGAGCGGGCGGATGGTGGCCTCGGGGGCGGGCAGAGAGCTCCTGGAATCCGAGCTGGTCCGGAAGGTCTATCTCGGGATCTGAGGGGCGACAGGGAGAGGACGACACGGGGACAGGGGGAGGGGGAGATGGGGTCAGATCGCTATCGGATCTGGCTGTCCCTGTCGACCAGAGGGATAGGAGGGACGGGATGCGCATCGATCTGAACAGCGACATGGGGGAATCGTTCGGCGCCTACACCATCGGGGCGGATGAGGAGATCCTGCGCTGGGTCACCTCGGCCAACGTGGCCTGCGGGTGGCACGGCGGAGATCCCCACGTGATGCGACAGACGGTGGCGCGCGCCAAGGCGCTGGGCGTGGCCGTGGGCGCGCACCCGAGCTATCCCGACCTGCTCGGCTTCGGCCGCCGGGCCATGCAGATCACCCGGGCGGAGGCGCGGGACTACCTGCTCTACCAGATCGGCGCGCTCCGGGCGTTCGCGGAGGCGGCGGGCCTCAGTCTCCAGCACGTCAAACCGCACGGGGCCATCTACAACGTGGCGGTGAAGGACCGCGAGCTCTCCCTCGGGATCGCCGAGGGGGTGAAGGATGCCGGCGGCGACCTGATCCTGGTGGGCCTGCCGGACTCCGAGATCCTCAAGGCGGGGCTGGAGCTAGGCCTCCGCGTGGCGCGGGAGGCCTTTGGGGACCGGGCCTACAACGAGGACGGGACACTGGTCTCGCGCAAGATCGCCGGCTCGCTCATCACCGATCCCGAGCTGGTGGCGGAGCGGGTGATCGGGCTGGCGCAAGGGCGGGTGGTGGCCGTCACCGGCAAGGAGATCCGCCTGCAGGCCGACACGATCTGCCTGCACGGGGACACGCCCGGCGCGGCGACGATCGCGAAGCGAGTGCGCGAGCGGCTCGAGGCAGCGGGACTCCGGGTCCGCCCTATGGGCGAGTTTCTCCGGCGATCGTAGAAGAGTTGCCTGTTTTTCAGTTGCCATTACCCCGCACAAGGTTATCGCTGATTGGCGATCGCCCGGGGCTGCCGATAAGGAGTCTCCACACGATGGCGGTGCGATTTCTCCCAGCGGGTGACTGCGGAGTGGTGGTGGAGTTCCGCGACCAGATCAGTATCGAGATCAACAACCAGGTACGGGTGCTGGCCTTGGCCTTAGCGGAGGCCAAGATCCCCGGCTTGGTGGAGGTGGTGCCCACCTATCGTTCGCTGGGCGTGCAGTACGATCCGACGCGGTTGAACGGCCAGGCTCTGCGGGTCAGAATCGAGGCCACGCTGGCGACGCTCGATCCGGGGCAGTTGCCACCGCCCAAGGTGGTGCGGCTTCCCACCTGCTACGGCGGGGAGTTCGGCCCGGACCTGCCCTTCGTCGCGGAGCACGCCGGGCTGACCGAGGCCGAGGTGATCCGGCTCCATAGCCAGACGCCGTACCACGTCTACATGATCGGCTTCACGGCCGGCTTCGCGTATCTGGGGGGGCTACCCGAGAAGCTCCACACGCCCCGCCTCCCGTCCCCGCGCACGAAGACGCCGCGCGGCGCCGTGGGGATCGGGGGGAGCCAGACCGGCGCCTACTCCGCGGAGACGCCGGGCGGCTGGCGCCTCATCGGGCGGACGCCCGTGCCGCTGTTCGATCCGCTGCAGGATCCGCCGACGCCCATGCTGCCGGGGGACGCGGTGCAATTCGTCTCCATCGACCGAGAGGAGTACGACCGGCTGGACCGCGAGTATTGGGGGGCTGCGGGGGAGGGGCAATCAGGCAATCAGGAAACTCGGCAATCGGGGCCAGCCCAGTCGCCCAGTCGCCCAGTCGCCCAGTCGCCATTGGCGTCACTCGCCTCACGCCAGGCATTCGAGATCCTGCGGGCCGGGCTGCTCACGACCGTGCAGGACCGGGGGCGGATGGGCTGCCAGAAGTTCGGCGTGACCGTGAGCGGGGCCATGGACGAGGTCGCCCTGCGCGTCGGCAACATCCTCGTCGGCAACCCGCAGTCCGCGGCGGGGCTGGAGATCAGTTTCCTCGGCCCCCAGATCCGAATCCAGGCGGACGTGGTGCTGGCCTTGACCGGGGCGGAGGTGGAGGCGGATCTGGACGGCCAGTCGGTCCCGTGGTACGAGGCGTTCCAGGCGCGGGCGGGGCAGCTTCTGGACATCCGCCACGCCACGCGGGGGATGCGGGCGTACCTTTGCGTCGGGGGCGGCCTCGACGTCCCGGTCCGGCTGGGGAGCCGGTCCACGAGTCTGGCGGCGGGATTCGGCGGCCTGGAGGGCCGCTCCCTGCGCGAGGGGGATCTCCTCTCCGTCGGGCCGAGCGTCGGGACGCCCACGCGCCGGGCCGATCGCACCGTTC
>JBGPQZ010000053.1:0-13761 GCA_041489335.1 Methylomirabilia bacterium | reverse complement strand
GGGCAAGTGCCGCAGATAGAGAGAATCGATGTGGTGGACTACGGCCTCTATACCGCCAGCTTAGTTAGCGCTCAAAGGGACCCCGGGGGTATCCTCCAAAGCACGTCGACCAACATTCAGCATGCGCAAACGACACGCGACGTGCCGGCGCAAATCGGCGTCCGGTTCGGGTTTCGCTTTAGAATGGTGGGAGCGCCGAGCGGCGCCGAAGTACGCCTCAAGACAATTACGATCTTCCCGCCGGGGGGCCTGCGAAATCCGGCCTCCGCCCAAGCGATCAGCCGCTTGGAGAGCACCTTTACGACGACTGTGAGCAATGAAGTGAGGTACACCGCCTACAAATTCGACGATCCTTGGGAGCTTGCGACCGGCCCTTGGACCATCGAGCTATGGCACGGCGATCGCAAGCTCGCATCGCAAGACTTCACGGTGTTCAAGCCGTGAAGACGCCCCAGACGGCTTGACTAACCAGCGCCTCCACCAGGCTGGCGACGAGCATGGTTGCGCGCTTCGCGTCCGCGAGGGTGGTGGAGCCGACTGGTGAGGGGTGCCGTTGGGCAGGAGGTCTGGATGACGCTTTTGTTTGTACTACTTCAGCTTGGCTTCCTGGCAGTCTCCAGCCAGCTATGGGCGCAGACACAGCGGGTCGTTGACATTCCAACCCGCCCGGGTGTGACCCAGCGGATGGTCGTGGTCGAGTCCGACAAGCCGAAGGCAGCGGTTGTGCTCTTCGCAGGAGGCCACGGAGGACTTCAGATCTCATCGTCGGGAACCTTCGGGTGGGGCGCGGGCAATTTCCTCGTGCGCACACGGCAGTTGTTCGCCTCCAGCGGTCTGACGGTCGCCGTGGTCGATGCACCCTCCGATCGGCAAGATCCACCGTACCTCGGGGACTTCCGCCAGAGGTCTGAACACGTTGCGGACATCAGGGCCGTCGTCGCATGGTTCAAGCAACAGGCCAATATTCCCGTGTGGCTGGTAGGCACCAGTCGAGGAACACAATCCGCAGCCTTCATCGCGACGCAACTCGCACCGGCCGACGGTGGGCCAGACGGCGTCGTCCTCACCTCAACCATGCTTACCGACAACCCGGGTAGTCGTCCCGTTCCGGAAATGCCCGTAGGCAGAATCCAGGTTCCGACACTCGTCGTCCATCACAAGCAGGATGGGTGCAAGCACTGCAGGTATACTGATCTCCCGAACCTTCTGGACAAACTGACCGCCGCTTTGCGCAAGGAGCTACTCACCTTTGAAGGGGGCGTGAACCAGGGTGATCCCTGCGAAGCGAGGGCCCACCACGGCTTCACCGGGATAGAGCAAGAGGTGGTGACAAAGATCGCAGACTGGATCAAGTAGAAGAGCACCCGGTGATCCGCACCGGTCCAGCGGTCGCCCAACCAGGCCATGCGGGCGGAGGTGCTGGGCAAGGGTCTTGCTGGAACCTCGAACTCAGGGCCCGCGCGTCAGGCCGCCTCAGCCCTGGCTGAGGCTGACGGCGCTGGCCGACACGGCCGACGAGGCGGCAGGCAATCGCGCCGCAGCTTAGCCGGAGCGTTCGGCAACTTGGCATCCTTCCTTGTATCCGCCCGATAATCCGCATAGAATCCGCTGACGAGTAGGTTCGATCTCGAAGCTCTGGGAGCGGAATCGATGAAGGCCTACCTGGATATCGAGACGTGCGCCTCGGGGCAGGTGACGGTCGTCGGAATCTACCGGGAGGACCGGGGGTTCCGTCAGCTCGTGGGAGGTACGATCACCGACCTCGCCGTGTGGGAGGCCCTGGAGGGGGTGGACACGGTCTGCACGTTCAACGGCGATCGGTTCGACCTTCCGATCCTCGAACGGCAGACCCGGCTGGACCTCCGGGCGCACTTCCGCTCGCTGGACCTCTTGCGGGAGTGCCGGCGCGTCGGGATCAAGGGGGGGTTGAAGCGGGTCGAGGAGCACTTCGGGATCGCGCGCAATACTTGCGGAATGAACGGCTGGGACGCGCTGCGGCTCTGGGCCCAGTACGAGGATGGCGGGGACGAGGAGGCGCTCTCCCTCCTGTTGGAATACAATCGTGAGGACGTGATGAACCTGGTACAACTCGAGCGGATCGTGGTCGGCGTCGGCCTCGAAGGCGAGCCATGAGCCACGAGCCACGAGCGGCGGGGGGCAGGAGAGCAGGGGAGCGGGTGACGGGCCATCAGCCATGAGCCACGAGCCATGAGCCAGACGATGCGGATTGCGTTCGCCACGGTGGGATGCCGCCTGAACCAGTGCGAGACCGACGCCCTGCGCGGGAAGGCGCAGGTCGCCCTCTACGAGGTGGTGCCGTTCGATGCCGTGGCCGACGTGTACGTGATCAACACCTGCACCATCACGTCGGAGGCGGATGCGGACTCGCGCCAGCTGGTCCGGCGGGCGATTCGTCGGAACCCGGCCGCCCTCGTGGCGGTCACCGGCTGCTACGCGCAGAGCACCCCGGAGGCGGTCGCGGCCATCCCCGGGGTGGACCTGGTCCTCGGCAACCGGGAGAAGGTTGACCTGCTGACGCACCTGCGGGCCGTGCGGAAGAACGGCGGGCCCCGGGTCCGGGTCGGCGCGGGAGATGCGCCCCGGCTTCTGGACGGGGAGGATTACGGGCCGGCGATCGATCCGGACCGAACCCGTGCCTTGGTGAAGGTCCAGGACGGCTGCAACTACACGTGCAGCTTCTGCATCGTCCCGGCCGTCCGCGGCGACAACCGCAGCCTGTCCCCGGAGTTGGTCCTGCGCGAGGTGCGCCGCCTCTTCGCGGCGGGCTTTCCCGAGGTCGTCCTGACGGGCATCCATCTCGGGACGTACGGGCGGGACCTCCGCCCGCCCGTCTCCCTGGTCGAGTTGTGCCGCCGGCTCGTCTCGCAACCCGACGGGCCGCGGGTTCGGCTCAGCTCCCTCGACCCTCACGAGGTGACGCCCGAGCTGATCCGACTCCTCCGCGAGTCGTCGCGGCTGTGTCGGCATGTGCACCTGCCGCTCCAGAGCGGGGACGAGGCGACGTTACGCCGGATGCGGCGGGGGCATACGGCCGCGCAGTTTCGCTCCCTGGTGGAGACCCTGGCGGTGGAGGTTCCGGGAGTTGCCGTGAGCGGGGACGTGATCGTCGGATTTCCCGGGGAGGACGATCGGGCGTTCCAGCGCACCTACGATCTCCTGGCCGGTCTTCCGATCGCGGGACTGCACGTCTTCAGCTACTCGCCGCGGCCGGGCACGGATGCGGCCTGCTTTCCCGACCAGGTTCCCAAATCCGTGAAACAGGAGCGGAGCCGCGCGCTGCGGGGACTGGCTGTCCGCAAGGCCACCGCCTTCCGCCGGCAGTTCCTCGGCGATGCGCTGGAGGTCGTCGTGTTCCAGCGGGATGGGAAGGGTGCCGGCCTTCTCGAGGGGCTCTCCGACAATTTCCTCCGGATCTGGTTCGAAGGGGAGACGAGATGGCAGGGCCGGATGGGCCGGGTCCGCGTGGACCAGGTGACCGGTCGCGGGCTGCTGGGGACCCTTCTGGCCTAACCCCGATCCGAATTTTCTAGCCGCCAAGACGCCCAGAGCGTGAAAAGAGACCGTTCGTCTTCTCGGACTCGAAGGGCCACGCCGAACAGCTTCAGGGCGTCGTGGGTTTCGGTCCTCTTCGCTGAATCCTTCCCTGTCGGCGTGCTTGTCCGCCGAAGGCGGATTGGCGGCTGGCTTCCTTCGTCGGAGTCCAGGGGGAATGTGTTGACAGCCCCAGTGGGGTGAAGTAATTTCACAAATCACCTGCCCCCTCGGCCAGCAGCCGCCGGAGCGGGGGGATCGGCAGGGAATCGGCCCGAAGACAGAGGGCCGGCACCACCAGGACCACGGAGAGGACATACAGAGAGCGACACCATGGCAAAGGAACTGCGCGGCATCATCCCGGCACTCATCACCCCATTCACGCCGGACGAGCGAGTGGACGAATCGGCCTTCCGGAAGGTCCTGAACGCCATGATCGCCCGGGGCGTTCACGGCCTGTTCCCCGTGGGCACCGGGGGCGAGTTTTCGGCGTTGACCCTCGAAGAGAAGAAGCGTCTCATGGCCGTGGCGGTCGAGGAGACCGCCGGGCGCGTCTTCGTGATGCCGAACGTGGGGGCGATCACCACGGCGGAGTCCGTGGCGCTGGCCCGGCACGCGGAGGCGGTGGGCTGCGACGCGGTGTCGGCGGTGACGCCGTTTTTCCTCAAGCCGTCCCAGGACGAACTGTTCGAGCACTATCGGGCCATCTGCGCGGCGGTGAAGATCCCGGTCCTGGCCTACAACATCCCCGAGCGGACGGGCGGAGTGGCACTCTCCGTGGCCACGGTGTCGCGCCTGGCCCGCGAGGTCCCGAACTTCGCCGGGATCAAGGACAGCACCGGAGACCTCTCCAACTCGGTGGAGTTTGCCCAGGCCTGCCCGCCGAACTTCCGGGTCTTCATGGGCCGCGACACCCTGATCTACGGCGCGCTCCTCTACGGATTGGCGGGGGCCGTGGCGGCGACGGCCAACGTGGCCCCGGCCCTGGCGGTCGGGATCTACCAGGCCGTGGAGGCCGGGGACCTGGCAAAGGCACGAGAGCTCCAGGCGAAG
This sequence comes from Methylomirabilia bacterium, assembly GCA_041489335.1. Classification (GTDB taxonomy): domain Bacteria; phylum Methylomirabilota; class Methylomirabilia; order Methylomirabilales; family 2-02-FULL-66-22; genus 2-02-FULL-66-22. The sequence continues at coordinate 9,156 of JBGPQZ010000053.1, read as the reverse complement.
CTGGCCCCGGTCCGCAAGCTCTTTGGTGTGGGATCGCACCCGGCGGGATTGAAGGAGGCCATGGTCCAACTGGGCACGATCGAATGCGGCCGCTGCCGGCGACCGACCCTCGACCTCGCGCCGGCCCAGAAGGCGGAGGTCACCAAGGTGCTCAAGGAGGCCGGCCTGGCGTAGAGGGCAAAGGGCAGAGAGCAGAGGAAGGGTTCCGGTTCGGCTCAGGGACACGGAGGCGCGATGGCAGAGCGGTTGATCGGGATCATCGGCGGGAGCGGGCTGTACGAGATGGAGGGACTGGAGATCCTCCGCGAGGAGCGGGTGCGGACCCCGTTCGGGGACCCGTCCGACCGGTATGTCCTGGGGCGGCTCAACGGACGGGCCGTGGCCTTCCTGGCCCGTCACGGACAGCGGCACTCCCTGATGCCCTCCGAGCTCCCCTTCCGGGCCAACATCTTCGGGTTCAAGGTCCTCGGCGCCGAGTGGATCCTGTCCGCCTCCGCCGTGGGGAGCATGCGAACGGAGGTCAAGCCGCTGGACATCCTGATCCCCGACCAGTTCTTTGACCGAACCAACGGCCGGGTCGGCACCTTCTTCGGGAACGGGCTGATCGTCCACGTGAGCGTGGCCGATCCGACCTGCCCGATCCTGGGCGAAGTCCTGTACCGGGCCGGGCAGCAGGTGGGGGCACGGGTGCACCGCGGCGGGACCTATCTGTGCATCGAGGGGCCGCAGTTTTCCACCCGAGCCGAGTCGCGGATCTACCGGAGCTGGGGGGTGGACGTGATCGGCATGACGAACCTCCAAGAAGCAAAGCTGGCCCGCGAGGCCGAGATTTGCTACGCTACCATGGCCCTGGTGACGGACTACGACGTCTGGCACGAGACCGAGGAGGACGTGAGCGTCGAGTCGGTGGTGGCCATCCTCCGTCAGAACGTGCGCACGGCCCAGGCGATGTTGCGGGCGGCGGTCGGCATGATTCCGGAGGAGCGGCACTGCGCCTGCGCCCACGCCCTGCGGGATGCGATCATCACGCCGCGGGAGGCCATTCCGGCGGCGGTGAAGCGGGACCTGGCCCCCATCGTGGGCAAGTACGTCGGCGCGGAGTGAAGTGAATTAGCAGCTCGCCGCGCGCTCCGCGGCGGTCAAGCGGCCGGCCCCTTCGAGGATCCGGACGTGCAAGCGGCATTGCGGGAATGAGGCACGGACCGACGCGGTCCTTTGCGACAGGCGGCGAATATGGCAGACTGGCGCATCCTGGTGGCGGACGACGAGCCGTACGTGGCCCTGGCGATCAAGGAGGTCCTGGAGACGCTGCCCGCCCAGGTCCTCACGGCGCATGACGGAGAGACGGCGCTCCGGCTCGCCCGAGCGGAACGCCCCGATCTGATCCTCCTCGACGTGAAGATGCCCGGCCTGGACGGCTTCCAGGTGGCCACCGCCCTGAAGCAGGATGCCGGCACGGTAGGCATCCCGCTCGTGTTCTTCAGCGCCCTGGGGGCGCCCAGCGAGAAGGTCCGCGGGCTGGAACTGGGGGCGGAGGACTACCTCGCCAAACCCATCGACGCTGAAGAATTGAAGGCGCGCGTCCGCACGGTCATGCGCCGTGTGCGCCCGCCCGCCCCGGGCGCGGTGCCGCCGCCGACGAGTCCCCGGGCCGAGCCCGTGAGCCTCGTGGACCTCGTTCGGAAGCTCGAGGAGGAGCGGTGTTCCACCCGGGTGCTCCTGAGCCGGGGCCGCGAGCAGGGCGAGATCACGTTCGTGGACGGGCACATCACGCGGGCGATCCAGGGGCCGCGCCAGGGCGAAGCGGCGGTCTACCAGTTGCTCGGCTGGCAAGAGGCCATGGTGGATCTCGCCCCCCTGGGCGAGGCGGCGCCCGGGGGCGGCGAGGTGGCGGCGCCGAACCAGGGGCTCCTGATGGAGGGATCGCGGCGCCTGGAGGAGATCTCCGGCCTCCGGACCCGCCTGGCCGCGGTCGCGGCGAAGGTGGCGGTTCCGCCTCGTGTCCGAGAGTTGGTGGCACGCAAGGGCTGGTCGACCATCGCCGTGCTGATGGATCTGCTGGACGGGACGCACGACTTGGACGCGGTCCTCGCGGAGAGCCCCTTCGACGCCTGGATGACGCTCAAGACGCTGAACCGCCTGCTGGCGGTGGGGGCCTTGGAGGCGGAGGCGCCGGAGGCCGATCGGCGCGGCGGGCTGCGGCTCAAGATGGGGTTGCCCATCGAGTATCAGAGCCTGGGCCTCTGGCAGCAGAGCGCGACGTTCAACCTGTCGGCCTGGGGCGTCTTCATCCGCACCGCCGTGCCGTTCGATACGGGCGAGCAGGTCGTCCTCCGATTTCAGCTCCCGGGACAGCCGAACCCGACCCGCGTGGTGGGGCACGTGGTCTGGGCGAACGCGGACCCCAGCAAGTGGGGCGGGATGGGGATGGGTATCCACTTCCTGGATCTCACCGTTGTCGACCGGGAGGCGATCGAGGCCCACTTGGCCGAGATGGTGGTCGTACAGATCAGCGGGGTAGGGGAGCAGGTGTGACCGTCGGCCGGCAGGGAAGCGACCACGGCTGACCAAGCGGGGGCACGTCATGGCATCCTGGCGGGTGTTGCTGGCGGAGGACGAGGCGCTCATGGCGCAGATGATGGTGGACATGCTCGCCGAGCTGCCGATCGAGGTGACCGTCGCCCGGAACGGACGCGAGGCGCTCGACCTGGTGGGCAAGAGCCGGCCGGACCTCATCCTGCTGGACTGCATGATGCCGGAACTGGACGGCTTCGAGGTGGCCGCCGCCCTGAAATCGAGCCCGGAGACGCAGGACATCCCCATCATCTTCCTGACGGCGCGCGTGCGTGTGGAGGACAAGGTCCGCGGTCTGGAGTTGGGGGCCGAGGACTACCTGACCAAGCCGGTCCGCCGGGAGGAGATGCTGGCCCGGATTCGGAACGTCCTGCGTCGGGCCGAGTCGCGGCGAGCCGCGACCCCCCCGCAATCTTCCCTGATGCGGGGACGGCTGGAGGTCATGGGGCTGCCGAATATCATGCAGGTGCTGGAGGCCGAGCGGCGGACAGGCACCCTGCGCCTCGCCACGGCCGGCCGCCGGGGCGAGATCCTCTTCCTCGAGGGACGGATCGCGTACGCCATGGAGGGGCCGCGCCAGGGGGAGGCCGCCGTCTATCAGATGTTGGCCTGGGACAAGGGAGACTTCGAGCTGGAGCTGACCTCCGGCACCGGCCCGGCGGCGGCCCAGGTCACCCGGCCCAACCAGTCGCTCTTGATGGAGGGGATCCGCCGGCTGGACGAGATTCCGAACCTCCGCGCGGCCCTGGGGCCGCCCGAAGGCCCGCTCAAGATGTTCCCTATCTTTCGGGACGGCCTCCTGCGCCGCACGCTGCCGAGCGGATTCCAGCAACTGGTGATGCTGTGTGATGGGGGGCGCACCCTGCCGCAGATCCTGGAGGCCAGCAGCCTGGACCAGTGGGGGGTCCTGACCTTCCTCGGCCGCTTCGTGAAGCTGGGGATGCTGGAATTGGGCCCGGCCGCGAAACGGGCCACCCCGCGCCTCGGCATCCAGGTCCCCGTGGAGTACCAGAGCCTCAAGCAGTTTAAGGGGGCCCGCAGCCTGGATGTCTCGGCGCGCGGGATGTTCGTGCGCACTAACCAGGTCTACCCGATAGGCGAGGACCTCTTGGTCCGCTTCAATCTGCCCGGCGTGGCTCATCCCTTCAAGGCCGTCGGGCGCGTGGTGTGGAGCAGCCCGACGGACACCCCCCAGGGTCTCCCGGCGGGGATGGGCGTGCAGTTCCAGGACCTGGAGGCCCCGGAGCACAGCGTCGTCGAGCAGTACGTGGTCGAACTGCTCCTGGACCGTGTGCTGACCGACGAGTCGGAGGAGCAGGACTAGCCCCCCGGGCGCAGCAGCCCAGGCCGACCGCGCCCCTCGCCGCCATTCCCTTCTCACCGATGGTCCGGCCCCTCTCCGCGTGCCTTTTCCCCGGTAGCTCGCCATCCGCTCCTGTGCTTGCGGGGCGGGCTTATCGGGGTATAATACTCGGTCAGCTTTCTTCCCATCTCGAGCTAGGAGCGCTTCCTCGTGACCAGCAGCACACTCCGCATTCGCGGTGCCCGCGAGCACAACCTGAAGGCCATCGACTTGGACATCCCCCGGGACAAGCTGGTGGTGATCACCGGCGTCTCCGGCTCGGGCAAGTCGTCCCTGGCCTTCGACACGATCTATGCCGAGGGGCAGCGCCGCTACGTGGAGTCCCTCTCGGCCTATGCCCGGCAGTTCCTGGAGCAGATGGACAAGCCGGACGTGGACCTGATCGAGGGGCTGTCGCCCGCCATCTCCATCGAGCAGAAGACCACCAGCAAGAATCCCCGCTCCACGGTGGCCACCGTCACCGAGATCTACGACTACCTGCGGCTGCTCTACGCGCGGATCGGCCGGCCGCACTGCTACAAGTGCGGTAAGCCCATCACGTCGCAGACGATCACGCAGATCGTGGATCAGGTCCTGGCCCTGCCGGCCGGGACGCGGGCGCAGGTGCTGGCCCCCATCGTCCGCGGCCGCAAGGGGGAGTACCGCCAGATCTTCATCCAGATGCGGAAGGAGGGCTTCGTCCGGGTGCGGGTCAACGGGGCGCTCCACGACCTGGACGCGCCCATCGAACTGGACAAGAACAAGAAGCACACCATCGAGGTGGTGGTGGATCGGCTGGTCCTCGCCGAGGACGTGGCCCGACGCCTGGCCGACTCGCTGGAGACGGCCCTCAAGCTGGCCGAGGGCATCGTGACCGTCAATCTGCCGGACGAGGGCAAGGACCTCATGTTCTCCGAGCGGATGGCCTGCATCGCGTGCGGTGTGAGCTACCCCGAGATCAGCCCCCGCATCTTCTCGTTCAACAACCCCCACGGGGCCTGCCCGGCCTGCGACGGCCTGGGGACCAAGGTGGACATGCGGGAGGCGACCCTGGACCCCGGCCTGCGGGAGCTGGGCGAGGAGTTCTTCGGGGCCAGCCTGGGGTACCTGGATCGGCGCTACAAGGAGACGCAGTCCTCGCGCGTGCGAGAAGAGATCGAGAGCTACGTCGAGCGGCTGGCCAGCATCCGCCCCTGCCCGGAGTGCAACGGGGCGCGGCTCCGGCAGGAGTCCTTGGCCATCCGGGTGGGCGGGCTGAACATCGCCGAGCTGACCACTCACTCGGTCAAGGACGCCATGGCCTTCTTCGTCGCCTTGGGGGCGAACGGATCCGGCGGCAATCCGGCAAGCCTCACGGAGAAGGAACGGGAGATCTCCCGGCGCATCCTGAAGGAGATTCGGGAGCGGCTCGGCTTCCTCATCAATGTGGGGCTGGAGTACCTGACGCTGGACCGGACGGCGGCCACGCTGGCGGGCGGGGAGGGGCAGCGGATCCGCCTCGCCACCCAGATCGGCAGCTCCCTCATGGGTGTCCTCTACATCCTCGACGAACCGAGCATCGGGCTGCACCAGCGGGACAACGTCCGCCTGCTCCAGACGTTGAAGCGGCTCCGCGACCTCGGCAACACCGTGCTGGTGGTGGAGCACGACGAGGAGACGATTCGGGCCGCCGACTATGTCATCGACTTAGGCCCGGGCGCCGGCATCTCGGGCGGCCGGGTGGTCGCCACAGGAACGCCGGAGGAGATCGCCGCCGACCACACCTCCCTGACGGGGCGCTACCTGTCCGGGGAGCTCCACATCCCGATCCCGCGCCTCCGGCGCCCCCCCACGGGGCAGCACCTCACGATCGTGGGGGCGCGGGAGCACAACCTGAAGGGCATCGACGTGGAGATCCCGCTCGGCCTGTTCATCTGCGTCACCGGGGTGTCCGGGTCGGGGAAGAGCACCCTGGTGGCGGACATCCTGCGAAAGGCCCTGGATGCGGCGCTCTACGGCGGCCGAGAGCGCCCCGGGGCCCACGACACGATCCGGGGCATCGAGCAGGTCGACAAGGTGATCGACATCGACCAGGCGCCCATCGGGCGGACGCCGCGCAGCAATCCTGCCACCTACACCGGCGTCTTCGGGTACATCCGCGAGCTGTACGCCCTCACCCCCGAGGCGCGCATGCGCGGATATCAGCCGGGGCGGTTCAGCTTCAACGTCAAGGGCGGGCGCTGCGAGGCATGCCAGGGGGACGGTCTGATCCAGATCGAGATGCACTTTCTTCCCGACATCTACGTGACTTGCGAAGTGTGCAAGGGGCGGCGGTACAACCGGGAGACGCTGGAGATCGCGTACAAGGGAAAGAACATCGCCGACGTCCTGGGCATGACGGTGGAGGAGGCCCTGCGCTTCTTTGAGAACGTTCCCCGCATCCGCGAGAAGCTTCAGACCCTGTACGACGTCGGCCTCGGGTACATCAAACTGGGGCAATCGGCGACGACGCTCTCCGGCGGGGAGGCCCAGCGGGTGAAACTCAGCCGGGAACTCTCCCGCCGAGGCACGGGGCGGACGCTCTACATCTTGGACGAGCCGACGACGGGGCTGCACTTCGCCGACATCCAGCAACTCCTGGACGTGCTCCACCGGCTGCGTGACGCCGGGAATACGGTTCTGGTCATCGAGCACAACCTGGATGTCGTCAAGACGGCCGATCACATCATCGATCTCGGCCCCGAAGGTGGGGACGCCGGGGGCCAGATCGTGGCGACCGGAACACCCGAAGAGGTTGCGCGCGTCAAGGGGTCCTATACCGGCCAATTCCTCAAACGCCTCCTGCGAAACGGAAAGGGCAAGCCCTGAATTGACCCAATTGCCCCACACGCATAAATCCCCAAGAGACAAAGTGGCTCACTCTCTCTCGTATTCGGGATGCCTGCCTCTTTATTGAGTTTTTCTACATATTAACTTTTCGTTAAATTTCAATAAGTTGCAATTTATCCCTCATGTTGTTTCTTTGTGTTGCATATTTGGATCCTGTGGCATGGCACTTGCCCTAAGGAAGGTTGCCGCTGAAATGTGCTGCAGCCGCGGGACCGACTCCCCCCCTCCCCGGTCCCGCGACCAGACCCCCGGCTCGAGCGATCGGGCCGGGGGTATCTTTTTTCCGGCGAGGAAGCCGATCGCCGACAACCCTCCGCTCAGCCATCGGTCAGTCAACGAGGGCACTGGTGCTGGAGCCTCTGTTCGCTAGGGGGGTGGCGGGCCACTTTCCGCGTGACGGATCGTGGTTCGCTGAGTAGAATGCGCCGCCGCTCCGAAGCGGCCTTTGGCGGTTAGCGCGTCCGTGGAGTGCCGGGCCGTGGCATGCCATCCGGCGGGCGACCACACGATCGTCGTGGGGGAGGCCGTAGATGGTCGACGTTCCGGCCTCGGCCCCGTTTCCCCCTTTACAGCCCGTGGGCGGCTTGGATAGACTAGAAAGGTTGAGGAGGCACGCACGCGAATGTGGCCGAAGGGTCCCTGGAAGCTGAGCCTGCGCGGCAAACTGCTCGGCATGATGTTCGGCCTGCTGATGCTGGTGCTCGCCACGCTCTTCCTGCTGTACTGGCGGGCCGAGCGGCAACTGATCGCCCAGGTCGAGCGCCACACCACGGATCTCAGCACGGCCATCCAGATCAGCGTGGAGCAGTTGACGTCCAAGGGGCGGACCAGCGAGGCGCGGCTGCAAGACTACGTCCAGCGGCTGCAGCGGCGCGGCGTGCGCGAGATCTCCATCGTGAGCAACGAGGAGGAGGTGATCGCCTCCTCCAATCCCCGGCGGGTGGGCCTGCGGGTGGACCCGAGGCGCAAGGATCTGCTCATCACCGCGAGGCTGGGCGAGGAGGCGGTCGGCGGGCGGGGGCAGAAGACGTACAACCTGTTCGTGCCCATCGTGGTCGGGAACCAGCGCAGCGGCTACATCCTGATCAGCATGATCCTGGATGACTTCGCCGATCTGTCCCGCGTGAACTTCCTGAAGCGGCTGGTGGCGACCGTGCTGGTCTTTGGGGTGGGGATGGCGGGGGCGGTGGTTCTGGCCTGGACGTACGTCAAGCCCATCTCGCAGGTGGTGGACGCCGCGCGGCGGGTGGCCCAGGGCAGGCTGGATGAACGGCTGCCGACCAGCCGGCACGACGAGATCGGGGAGCTGAATCGCAGCTTCAACGAGATGGTGGAGCGCCTGCGAGAGAAGGCGGAGTTGGAGACGCGCCTGCACCAGGCGGAGCGGATGTCGGCCATCGCCCACCTGGCGTCGGGCATCGCCCACGAGGTGCGCAACCCCTTGAACCTGATCAACCTGAGCATCGATCACCTCCGGGCGCGGTTCAGTCCGCAGGGCGAGACCGACCGGGAGGAGTTCCACCGGGTCGCGGGCCAGATCAAGCTTGAGATCCACCGGCTGGACGCGATGATCCGGAACTTCCTGAAGTACGGGAAGCCGCTTCAGCTCCAGTTCCAGCCGGCCGACGTCCGGGCCATGCTGGACGAGATCCTGGATATCGCCGCGCGAAATGCGGCGGTGGAGGGGGTGCGGATCGAGCGGGAGTACGGGGACCCGCTGCCCGCGGTTTCCGCGGACCTCCCCCACTTGAAGACCTGCTTCCTGAACCTGGTGTTGAACGCGTTCCAGGCCATGCCCGGGGGCGGCACGCTACGCGTCAGCGCGCGGCATGCCGAGAGCCGAGAGCCGGGTACCCCCGGGGCGGCCGAGAGCCGAGAGGTCCCGGGTCCTCTCGGCGACGGCTGGGTAGAGATCGGCTTCCAGGACACGGGGATCGGCATCGCGCCGGAGGACCTCCCGAAGATCTTCGAGCCCTACTTCACGACCAAGGAGGTCGGCATCGGGCTGGGGCTCGCCCTCAGCAAGCAGATCGTGGAGGCGCACGGGGGGCAGATCGCGTTGACGAGCCAGCCGGGGCAGGGGACGGAGGCCCGGATCCGGCTGCCGCTGGGAGCGCCGCGAGGATGAACAAGGGGCAGATCCTGGTCGTAGACGACGAGGCCGCCCAGCGGGACATCCTACGGACCATCCTCACCGCCGAAGGCTACGGGGTCGAGACGGCCAGGACGGCGGCGGAGGCCCTGGAGAAGGGGGGGGAACAGCAGTTCGATCTGATCCTGACCGACCTGAAGATGCCCGGCGTGGACGGTCTCACGCTCGTCCGAGACCTGAGTCGCGCAGAGCCGCCCGTCCTCGTCATCATCATGACGGG